>CAZSPX010000069.1:0-12677 GCA_964608885.1 uncultured Anaerolineaceae bacterium
TCCTGCGATGCTGGCTGCGCGCCTCCTGGAGGTCGCCGCGGGTGTGCTCTTTGCCCTCGGCTCCTGGCGTCGCGTCAAGCCGCACGGGGTCTTGTAACTCCCATCCCTCAAGGAACAGGGAGTGCCCAACATCGAAAACAAAAAGCTGCGCGTTTTCCCTCTTGACAAACTAGAACAATTGTTCTATAATATCAGAGTTGGGCGGCGTGAGTCGCCCTAGTCTCCTCATGTCCCATCCTCAACCCCTCTCCTCCATCCCTCCTGGCCGCTGCAATGTTTCTCATTCGTTCCTCTACACGAACCCCCATATATGGGCTTCCCCACCCATTTTTCAGCCCCCGACCCCCACATCTACTGGCCGGGGGCATTCGTTTCATATTCGAATTCTTCGAATCGAATCCTCCCCGCCTGCCGCGCGGGTCGAGGGTCTTCGCAGTGTCCCGTAGCGCAGCGGAGGGGGTGTTGTTGTCATTGTCCTCGATATTGGGCCCTCTCAAGGAGCGCACGGCTCCAATTCACCTGTACCCCACTGGTATAATTATCCGGCTTTTGCACACTCATCACACCCAAAGGTTTGTATGCTCGAAAAATTGCAGGGAATTGAAGACCGCTACGAACAGCTCGGCCGCGACCTGCTGGAAGTCGGCAACGACTACCAGCGCGCCGCCGAGATCAACAAGGAACGCGTTGACCTCGAGGCTATCGTCGAGAAGGCTCGCGAGTACCGGCAGGCGCGCAAGAATCTGGCCGAGGCCGAGGCCATTCTCCTCTCCGAGGAGGACCCTGATCTGCGCCTCCTGGCCGAGCTGGATGTGACCGACCTGGGCCCGAAGATCGAGACCCTGGAAAAAGAGGTCAAGGGCCTGCTCGTCCCCAAAGACCCGCGGGATGAGCGGAACGTCATCGTCGAGATCCGTGCCGGCGCGGGCGGTGACGAAGCCGCCATCTTCGCAGCCGACCTCTTCCGCATGTACACCCGCTACGCCGAGCTCCATCGCTGGAAGGCGGAGATCCTCTCCGAGAATGCCATCGGCGTTGGAGGCTACAAGGAGGTCATCTTCGAGATCAAGGGCAAGGGGGCCTACTCGAAGCTCAAGTACGAGTCCGGCGTCCACCGCGTCCAGCGGGTCCCCGCCACGGAAGCGCAGGGGCGCATCCACACCTCCACTGCCACGGTTGCCGTGCTGGCCGAGGTGGACGAGGTCGAGATCGACATCCCGGAGAGCGACATCGAGATCGAAGTGTACCGGTCGTCGGGCGCGGGCGGCCAGAACGTTCAAAAGAACTCCACCGCGGTGCGCCTTTATCACAAGCCCACCGGCATCGTGGTCACCTGCCAGGACGAGCGCTCCCAGCTGCAGAACAAGCTGCGCGCCCTGTCCATCCTGCGCGCCCGCCTTTATGAGATGGAGGAAGCCAAACGCCGCGCCGAGCTGGAGGCCGACCGCCGGTCTCAGGTCGGCACAGGTGAGCGCTCGGAGAAGATCCGCACCTATAATTATCCCCAGAACCGCGTCACCGACCACCGCATCGGTGTTTCCAGCTATAACCTGCACTCCGTCATGGACGGGAATATCGAGCAGTTCATCGAGGAGCTTTCCACCCGCGACGAAGCCGACCGGCTCTCCGCCACCGGCGACGACGCGGACGAAGACTAAGCCCGTTACGCCCCGGAGCAAATATGGCGAGAACCCGCCTCTTCCCGGTTCTGCGAATTCTGGCCATCCTGGTCGTGATCGCCCTTGCCCTGGGTCTGCGGTTGCGCGCTGTCCAGAAGCTCCCCATCGATTACGACGAGGACGATTATCTGCGCGCCGGGCAGGAATATGCACAGCTCATCCGCTCGGGTGACTGGGCGGGCTTCATGCAGGCCAACTACCGCCCCGAGCACCCGCCTCTCGCCAAGATCTTCGTCGGTCTCAGCCTCCTCTCCGCGCCTGAAAAGCCCCTCACCCCCGAGGCCACGACCACTGCCGGGCCCAACAACTATCTGCCCTCGGTGCTCGTCCGGCCCGCCCGCACCTGGATGGCGGTCATGGGGACGCTGACGGTCGCCCTGCTTGCTTTCATCAACCCCCTGGCCGGGCTGGCTCTCGCTGCCCATACCTTCACCATCAAATATGTATCCCAGATCATGCTGGAGGCGCTCCCGGCCCTCACCAGCCTGCTTTCCGTGCTCGCCTACCTTCGCTGGAAAAAGACCTCCGCGGGCCGCTTCACTGGCTGGCTGGCCCTTTCGGCTGTTTTCCTCGGCCTGACCGCCGCCTCCAAGTATCTCTACTGCGTAGCCGGCGTTGCCATCCTCGTGGATTGGCTTCTTGATCTCCGCGCCCGTTCCGAACGCCCGAGAGGGGCGTTCCTCCCCCTGGTCTTCTGGGGTTTGCTGGCCGTGGCGGTCTTCTTTGCCGCCGACCCCTATCTTTGGCCCGACCCGCTCGGGCGTCTGCGCGAATCGGTCTTCTATCATGCAGGCTATGCCAGCGGCGCGGCCGAGGTCCAGAATGCCTCCTTCCCGGCCTGGCAGCCTTTCTACTGGCTCTTCTTCTCCCCCTACTGGTGGCATAAGGGAGTGTTCCCCTTCCCCTTTGACCTGCTGATCACCATTCTGGCCGTCCTCGGCTTGAAGCGCCTGTGGGAGCGCGACCGCCTCTTCGCCCTCTGGCTGGGGATCGCCCTCCTTTTCCTCCTGCTCTGGCCCACCAAGTGGCCGCAGTACATCGTGACTCTCAGTGTGCCGCTCTCCCTGGCTGCCGGGCATGGGATGGGCTCTGCCTGGGAGGGGATCGTCTCCGGCTGGCGGACCCCCCGCCTCCCGGAGCGCAGCGACCTTCGCCGCGCCCTGCCCTGGCTGGTGCCCGGGCTGGTTGCCTTTGCCCTCTTCACGCTCCTGCCGCTCGTCTTCCAGTTCGGCGTCTCGATGACCGACTTCAACTCCAACTCCATCCGGGATGGCTTCAACGGGGGCCTGTGGCGCGCCTTCTCACAGGGGGTGACGGGGCAGGCCGAGATGGTCCAGGCAGATATCAGCGTGCGCCCCAAGGAGGTCCAGTACACTGGCCTGACCTCCTATCCCTTCGTCCTGGATTACATAAACCAGAATGGCATCCTGTTCTTCGATCTGTTCTGGACCATACTATCGGTTCTATTGCAGGCCGCGCTGGGACTGGGAGTGGCCCTCCTGCTCTGGCAGCGGGGAGTGCGCCTCGGCAAGTTCTGGCAGGCGCTCTTCATCCTTCCCTGGGCCATCCCCGAGATGATCGGCGCGGTCATGTGGTTCAACATTTTCCAGTTTGACTGGGGCTGGCTGGCCCTGGCCGCCGTCAAGTTCGGACCAGAGTCCTTCCCTGGTTCCTTTTATGCCGCTCTGGGAAGCAGCAACAGCCTGTGGCTGGTGGCCTTCCTGCTTCCCGGCATCTGGTACGGTTTCCCGTTCATGATGCTGGCCTCCAGCATTGGGCTGAAGTCCCTCCCCCGGTCCGTGGCCGAGGCGGCCGCCCTCGATGGAGCCAATCCCTGGCAGTCCTTCCTTTACGTCACCTGGCCTTTGCTGCTGCCCTTGCTCGTCCCGGCTCTGATCGTGCGTGCGATTTTCGCCTTCAACCAGTTCTATCTCTTCCAGGTGTACGGCTACGGGGATGCCACCCTGGCCGCTCTCTCCTATAACGTCTTCAACCCGAACAGCGGGTTTGGCCCCAACGGCGGTCATTTTGCTTTCTCCGCCGTCCTCAACATCCTCACGGTCCTCTTCCTGGTGATCTTCGTCATGCTCTTCAACCGCTGGAGCCGGGCCGGGGAAGGAGTGACCTATGCGTAAGATCTCCTTCCTGCGCCAGGTGGTCACCCAGCTGCTGCTCGTGGTGGTGGGGTTCTTCGTGCTGCTGCCCATCTGGGGCATGGTCCGGCTGGCCTTTGATGGCTCTCTGAAAGGCCGCCCCACCGAGTTTCGGGTGCTGCCCAAGGTCTGGTCCTTCGATGCCTTCCTGCGCGTCCTGGACCGGCCTTACCAATCCGTGGATTTTTCCGTCCTCTTAAGGAACAGCCTGCTGGTCTCTTTCGCTGCCGCGCTGCTGGCCATCCTGCTCGGGCTCAGTCTCGCCTATGCCTTTGCCCGCTTCCGCTTCCCGGGGCGGCGCACGGGTCTGTTCATCATCCTGCTCACAGCGGTCCTCCCGCTGGTAGCCTATATGACACCCCTGTACATTATCTTGAGCCTGCTCAAGCTGCGCACCACCCTGCTCGGGCTGATCCTCGTGTATGCCGCCTTTGGGATGCCCTTCTGCGTGTGGAACATGCGCGCCGCCTTCCAGGCCATCCCCAGGGAATTGGAGGAGGCCGCCTTCCTGGACGGCGCCGGCGACCTGACCAGTTTCCTGCGCATCTCGCTGCCGCTGGCCCTGCCTTCCATCGCCGTGGCCGGGCTGATCGCTTTCCTGATGGCCTATTCCGAGTTTGCCCTGGGCTGGCTCTTCGTGGAGAAGGCCAGCAACGTCACGCTCGCCATGGCCCTGTACGCCATTTTCAACAACCAGTACATGGGCGGGGCACAGCCCTGGAGCTACCTCGGCTCGCTCGCCCTCATCATGTCCATCCCTGTGATCGTCATCTTCCTCCTCCTGCAGCGGACCCTGCTCGAGCGCCTGATGTTCGGGGAGATGTCATGAATGTGGCGGGGCTGCTGGATTCTCTATATGCGCGCCTCTCGGGCGATTGGCCTGAACTGGATGCGCAGCTGATCGTGGCGCACGCCCTGGGGAAACACCGCACCTGGGTACTCGCCCACACGGAGCAGGAGCTTACCCCGCAGCAGCTCGACCTGGTCGAGGCCTCTGCCGTACAGCTCGAGTCCGGGATGCCGCTCCCGTATATCCTCGGAGAATGGGAATTCTTCGGGCACGATTTTGCCATCACGCCCGATGTGCTCATCCCCCGCCCCGAAACTGAAACCCTGGTGGAGGGCGCCATCCGGTGGCTGCAAGCCTCCCCCGAGCGCCGCACGGTCGCCGATGTAGGCGCCGGCTCGGGGGCCATTGGCGTGACCCTTGCCTCGCATATCCCCGGCCTGTATGTGCTCGCCACCGACATTTCGCTTCCCGCCCTTAAGGTGGCGCGCTGCAATGCCCGCCGCTTCGACGTGGACCGCCGCATGGATTTCCTGGTCTGCGATCTGCTTCCTCCGCACCACGCCTGGCTACCCACCGACTTGCACTTCGACCTGATCTGCGCCAACCTTCCCTACATCCCCACCGCGACTCTGAGGTCGCTCAAGGTGTACGGGCGCGAGCCCACCCTGGCTTTGGACGGCGGGCCGGACGGCCTGGTGCCGTTCCGCCGCCTGCTCAACATCGCCCCCGACTGGCTGGCACCGAATGGGCGCATCCTGCTGGAGATCGAAGCCACCCTGGGCATGCAGGCCCTTTCCCTGGCCTATGATCTATTCAATGAAGCCGAGATCCACCTCCACCAGGACCTGACCGGCCGCGACCGCCTGCTGGAGATCCAGCTCTGATGGATACCCTCCTTCTCCCTGCCCTGGAAAAGACCTCGATCACGCGCGCCCTTGCCATCCTGCGCGCCGGGGGCCTGGTGGCTTTCCCAACCGATACCGTCTACGGCGTCGGCGCGCTGGCCTTCAACGGCCCGGCCGTGGAATCCATCTACGCTGCCAAGGAACGGCCCGTGGAGAAAGCCATCCCGGTCCTGCTTTCCAGTGTGGAGGAACTGGAGAAGGTCGCCAGGCACATCCCCCCCATGGTGCGCCGTCTTGCCGTGATGTTCTGGCCTGGCCCGCTGACCATGGTCGTTCCCAAGACCGCCTCCCTCCCTCCGGCCGTCTCCGCCACCTCGAACGTGGCCGTGCGCGTCCCCGATCACCCCGCCGCCCTAGCCCTGCTCAAAAAGACAGGGCCGCTGGCGGTCACTTCCGCCAACCTCTCCGGTCAGCCCAGCCCCGACTCCGCCGTCGAGGTCCTGCGGCAGCTCAACGGGCGTATTCCCCTCATCCTGGATGGCGGCAAAACGCCCGGCGGCATCCCCTCCACCCTCGTGGATTGCACCGGCCGCGAGCCGGTCATCCTGCGCCCCGGCCCCGTGACCCTCCCCGATATGCTCAAAGCCCTCCAGGGGATGTAAACCCGGCCGGTTATTCTTAGATTGCTCTCAGTGCGGGTTCAGGCTCTTTTTACCTGGCTGCCTATAATGAAGGTTGCATTCTCCTCTAAAAACCGCGCCGGGAGTGGGGGCAGTCCTGGGGCGGTTTTTGCTTGAGCTTGCCTGCAAAACGGCCCCCGCAGGGGTCTGGGGGGCCAAAAAACTCTCATTTTCCTTTTATTCCTAGCTCAGAGTGCTCTAAAGTGGGTGGGTATAATGAAATTGCATTCTCCTCTTCAAACCCCGTACGG
This sequence comes from uncultured Anaerolineaceae bacterium, assembly GCA_964608885.1. GTDB lineage: Bacteria > Chloroflexota > Anaerolineae > Anaerolineales > Villigracilaceae > JACPVF01. Next base: position 6,399 of record CAZSPX010000069.1, read on the forward strand.
ATCTGGGCCGGTCCGAAACGGGGTTTGGGATTTTAATCCACAGAGAGCGGCCAGGTCGGCCGTACATCCTCGTCCATTTCAGATAGGTGCCCAAGGGCATAACGGTAATATCCCGCCGCAGCCACCATGGCGGCATTGTCGGTACACAGCGCCAGAGGGGGTATGTGAACCTTATACTCGGACTGCGCCTGGAATGCCTCGCGCAGGGCCTGGTTAGCGGAGACGCCTCCCGCCACCAGGATCTCCTTTGCCCCACTCTCCCGGGCGGCATCCATCGTCTTGTTGAACAGCACATCCACCACCGCGGCCTGGAATCCCGCCGCCAGGTCCTCCACCGGGAGCGTCAGGCTCCTCTTCTGGATCTCTTTCACCTGGTTGAGTACCGCGGTCTTCAGCCCGCTGAAGGAGAAGTTCCAGCTTCCCTCGAGCCAGGCGCGCGGGAACTTGAAGCGATCCGGGTCGCCCGTCTCCGCGGCCTTCTGGATGGCCGGGCCTCCCGGGTATCCCAACCCCAGCATCCGGGCCACCTTGTCAAAAGCCTCCCCGGCCGCGTCATCCAGCGTGGCACCCAGGCGGCGGTAGGTCAGGTGATCGGTCATCAGGTTCAGCTCGGTATGCCCGCCCGAGACCAGCAGAGCCATGAGAGGGAATTGCGGAGTAGGCGGGACCGGGTCTCCAGCTTTGTACGCCCAGGCTGAATAGATGTGCCCCTCCAGGTGGTTCACGCCTACGAGGGGCACTCCCAATCCCACGGCCAATCCCTTGGCGGCGTTCATACCCACCACCAGGGATCCGGCCAGCCCCGGTCCGCGCGTAACCGCCACGGCGTCCACCTCGCCCAGCGAGAGGTGCGCCTGGGCCAGCGCCTGCTCAACCACCGGGACGATTGCCAGCACGTGCTGGCGCGAGGCCACCTCCGGGAACACCCCGCCAAAGCGGGCATGCACCTCCATCTGGGAGGCCACCACCGAGGAAAGCAGCACGCGGCCGTTCTCGATGATCGCGCAGCCGGTTTCATCGCACGAGGATTCGATCGCCAGGATGCGGGCAGGTTTCAGTTCAGCCATCTCCACCAACCGTTCATTTTTTCCAGTTCTTCATCGGCAGGACAAAGTCATAGGGATAATCCGCCAGGATCTCCATCCGCCCGTCCGGGCGCACCCACAGGGTGTCCTCGATGCGGAACCCCATGCCCTTGTCGGGGTAATACAGCCCCGGCTCTGAGGTGACCACCACTCCGGGCGCCAGCCGGTTGTCCTCGCTCACCACCAGCCCGCTGAAGGGCCTTTCGTGGATGTTGATCCCCACCCCGTGGCCCAGGCTGTGGACATACCCCTCGAGCAGCTGGCCGGGATTGCTCAGCGGGGTCTTATGCCCCTTGCTCTCGAAATATTCGCAGGTCATGCGCTGGTAGTCACGGAAGGGGACATTCAGGTCGAAGTTCTCCATCAACCGGTCGTAGATCTCCTTCACCTGGCCGTACAGCTCCCGCGCCTCGGGGCTGGCATACCCCAGGCTCCAGGTGCGCGTGAAATCATAAAAGTACCCGCCGCCTGCCTCCGCCGGGTAGATGTCATAGACGATGGTCTGTCCCAGGCGCATCAGGTCCTCATCATTGCCCACGGAGTGCGGTATGCCGGCATCCCGGCCAATGGCAAAGATGAAGCCCTCCGGCAGCTCCGCACCCCTCTCGGCGATCCACAGGCGGATCTTCTGCTTCACCTCGCCCAGCTTCAGCGGTTCGCCCCGCTCGTTGATCAGCACCTCGTCCTCGCCCACCTCGCGCGAGGTCAGGTATTCGGCGGTCAGACGCACCACCTCGGTGGTGATCTTCCCCATCTTGCGAATGCGCTCCACCTCGGTCTCTTCCTTGGTTTCCATGGCACGAATAAAAACCGAGTTCATCGAATCTTCGCCCACCAGCTCGAGCTCCGGCATGAGCTTCTGCACCTGCATGAGCACGGCCCAGGCCGTGCCGACCTCCATCTGCCCGTTAATGCCCACTCGGCCCCCGGTGATCCCCGCCTCTTCCAGGACCCGCTTAAAGCGCAGCGCCTCGGCCCGGACCATGTCGCCCCCGGCCTCCTTGAGGAGGTCCTCCATCGGGGCCACCATCATCGAGCCGGTTGGGAGACCCGTCCGGGCGGCTTCCTCGCGCTCCATGGGATAGCAGAAGATCTTCGGGGTCTCGCCGCGTTTCTTGGTGAGCATCGCAAAGCTGATATGCCCGCCGCCGGTCAGGTAGTACATGGGAGGGTTGTGCTCGGCCGGGCCCAGGACCAGCAGGGCATCCAGGTTTCGGGCTTGCATGAGGCTGTCAAGATCAGATTTCATATCAATCCTTTTTCCGTTGAAATGGTTCAGGACCGCAGTGCGTTCTTCAAGCCCACCAGCAGCGCGCCCTCCTGGTCGGGGCGCACGGTGCGCGGGTCAAGCAGCACCTGGTCTCCCCCGGCCCGGGCGATGATGGGCGGGTTCTGCTTGCGGAGCGCCGCCAGGAACTTGTCCGGCGAGCGCACCTCCAGCGCCAGCAGGAAGGTGGGCAGGTTTTCACCCGGCAGGCTCCCGCCTCCCACGGTGGATTCGCCTTCGATCACACTGCCCCGCCCCAGTTCCAGGCGCCAGGCATGGGCCGTGCCTTGCACCTGCTTGGGTGTAAGCGAGAGCATGCGGTAGATTGGGATCTCACGATCGACCTCGTCGAGGAGGTAATGCAGCAGCGTGGCGGCCAGCCCGGCCAGCGTCGTTTTATCGGCCCGCACGGCGCGCGCCAGCGGGTGCTTCTTCAATTTGGCGATCAGGTCACCCCGCCCCAGGATGATCCCGGCCTGCGGACCTCCCAGCAGCTTGTCGCCCGAGAAGCATACCAGGTCCGCGCCCGCTGCCAGGGATTCTCCCACGGTCGGTTCGTGGGCCAGCCCGTAACGCGCCGTATCCACCAGCGTCCCGGAGCCGAGGTCATCCACGAAAGGGATCTGCGCCGCGTGTGCCGCACCGATGATCTCCTCCAGGGGCGGTTCCTCGGTGAAACCGATGATCCGGAAGTTGGAGCGGTGGGCGCGCAGGACCATCGCGGGCGAGCTTTCCAGTGCCTCCTGGTAATCCTCCAGGTGGACGCGATTCGTAGCACCGACCTCCACCAACTTCGCCCCGGACTGTTTCATGACATCGGGAACACGGAACCCGCCGCCGATCTCCACCAGCTGAGTCCGGGCGATGACCACTCCCCGGCGTCGGGCCAGCGCCGAGAGGATCAGCAGCAGCGCGGAAGCATTGTTGTTGACCACCACGGCCGCTTCCGCGCCTGTCAGCTTTTGGAGGCTGGCCTCGGCGTGCACCAGGCGCGAGCCGCGCCGGCCTTTCTCCAGGTCGTACTCGAGCGTGGAATAGCCGCGCGCCACGGCATCCATGGCGTGCAGGGCCGCTTCGCTGAGGGGCGCGCGGCCCAGGTTGGTATGCAGGATGACCCCCGTCGCGTTGATGACCGGGAACAGCGTGGGCATGACCCACTCCGCCAGGCGGCTCTCCGCTGAGGCCAGGATCTCGTCCACGGAGGGGACTTTGGGCCTCCCCTCCTCCTCGGATACACGCACAGGTTTGAATCCTGCGCGGATCTCGGCCAATTCCATGCGCAGCGAATCCAGCGTCAGCGGCCGGCCATAGCGGGCGATCAATTCCGCCGCGGTCCGGGTCTGCAGGAGCCGCTCCACGGAGGGAATGCTACGCTGAGTCGTCATTTCCCACGGGCGGTTTCCAACGCGCCTTTTCGCGCAGGCGGATCAGGTATTCGGCGACGATGATTCCCCCCGCCAGTCCCATCCAGACCCACAGGGACACCAGCCTCCCCAGCTGCAACCAGGCGAGCGTGGCTCCATAGACCCCCACCCACAGTGCCTCGCGCACGATCACGTTCGGCTCGGCAGGAGGGTCGCCTGCGAAGCGGCGGTTGAGCAGGTATACAAATGGCAGCACTGTTCCGGTGAGCGCCATGACCCACAGGATGAAGAAGGCCAGCCGCGCCGGGACGAACGGCAGCGTGAAGTTCAGAAGGAGCGCCAGCCCTCCCCAGCCGATCACGGCGAGGATCAGCGCCTGGATCAAATAGGAACGGAAACCGGGCTGTTCATTCATTGAATGAATTATACTCGCAGTAGAAAAGATCACATTCAAGGGATTGACCATGAACGTCTCGGAAGCCATACGTACCAAGCGCGCCATCCGCAAATTCACCAGCCAGCCGCTCACAGAGCAGGAAATTCATACCATCCTGAACGCCGGGCGCCGCTCGCAGTCCTCCAAGAACAGCCAGGGCTGGCAGTTCATCGCCATCCGCGAGCCCCTCACGCTGGAGGCGCTTTCGAAATGCGGCACGTGGGCAGGTCATCTTGCGGACGCTGCCCTCGCGGTTGCCATCCTCACACCCGACCCGGCGCAGAAATTCCAGGTGATGTTCGATGCCGGACAGGCCGCCGCCTATATGCAGCTCGCGGCCTGGGAGCTGGGGATCGGCTCGTGCCCTGCTTCCATTTATGAGGGCGAGAAGGCGCGTCTCATCCTGGGCTTCCCTGCCGAATGGCATCTGCGTCTCGCCCTTTCATTCGGATATCCTGCTGAACCGGCCCGCCTGACGGCCCCGCCCCTCAAGGGCGGGCGCAAGGCACTGGCCGAGGTGGTTCACTGGGAGAAGTGGTGAACAACTTGTGACCTCCTCCCTGCTTCCCTTCTTCTCCCCTCGCGGTGTGGTTGTGGTGGGCGCTTCCACCTCGCCCGAAAAGCTCGGTCACGGCGCGGCTCGCAACCTGGTGGAAAGCGGTTATGAAGGGGCCCTTCATTTTGTGGGCCAGAAGCCCGGGGAGTTGTTCGGGCGTCCGATTCACACAGACCTGGCGCAGGTCCCCGATCCCGTGGACCTGGCGCTGCTGATCGTGCCGCCGGCAGCCGCCGCTGGGACGCTGGAGGCCTGCGGCCGGAGGGGTATTCGCGCTGCCATCCTGGTTTCCTCCGGGTTCCGCGAGGCCGGTCCTGAGGGAGCTGCCCTAGAAGCTGCCTGCCTTGAGACAGCCCGCAGGCATGCGATCCGCCTTCTGGGGCCGAACTGCATCGGCGTCATCGATACGCACCTCCCGCTGGATACCACCTTCCTCCAGCCCCCCATGCCCGCGAGAGGAGGCATCGGGTTCATCTCGCACTCGGGCGCGTTCTGCGCCGCCATCGTGGACTGGGCGCGCGGCGAGGGATTCGGGTTCTCGCGCCTGGTCTCCCTGGGAAACCAGGCGGATGTCAACGAGACGGAGATGCTTCCCATCCTTGCGGAGGATGAGCATACACATGTCATTACCCTCTATCTCGAAGGCGTGGTGGACGGCAGAGCCTTCGTTCGTGCCGCGCAGCAGGCCTCCCGTCAGAAACCGTTGATCGCACTCAAGGCGGGGCGCTTCGAAGCCGGTCAAAAAGCCGCCGCTTCGCACACGGGCGCCCTGGCAGGATCAACGGCGGCCTTCGAGGCCGCTTTCCGCAAGGCCGGCATCCTGCCCGCCTCCACCTCTGTGCAGATGTTCGATTGGGCGCGCGCCCTGGAGGCCTGCCCGCTCCCAGCGGGCGGAAGGACCGCGGTTCTGACCAACGCCGGCGGCCCCGGGGTGATCGCCGCGGATGCGCTGGAACAGGAAGGGCTTGCCCTCGCATCCTTGAGCCCGCAAACCCGGCAGGCCCTGGCGGACCTTCTGCCGACTGCCGCATCCGTGCGAAACCCGGTGGATATGCTGGCCTCTGCCTCGCCTGCACAATATTCTCAAGGTCTTGATCTGCTGCTGAAGGATGAGGGCGTCGATGCAGTGCTTGTCCTGCTGCCGCCCCCGCCCATGTTCACAGCGGAGAGCGTTGCCCGCGCGCTGCTCCCCGGCCTCCGTGCTTCGCTGAAGCCGGTGCTTGTCTCGCTGATGGGTTCGACCCAAGTCCGTGAGGCGGAAGCCCTGCTCAACGCCTCCGGGATCCCCAGCTATCCCTTCCCGGAGCGCGCCGCCGGAGCCCTCGCAGCACTGCGGAAGAGGGCGGAGATACTGGAACGCGGCGTCCTCCTCCTCGCCCCATTGGGAGAAGAGAGTGGACAAGGTCCTGCAATGGATCCGTCCGCCGGTCCGGAGGGGCTGGCGGCCTCCCATGGCATCTCCGTCGCCTCCGTTCGCCTTGCCCATGACCCAGAGGAGGCCGCCTCCCTCGCCGCCGGGATGGGCTTTCCGGTGGTGCTGAAGATCGCATCGCCGGACATCCCGCACAAGT
>CAZSPX010000070.1:0-12128 GCA_964608885.1 uncultured Anaerolineaceae bacterium
GCTGCTCTCGGTGGACTACTCGCAGATCGAGCTGCGCATTGTGGCGCACATGGCGCAGGACGAGGCCATGCTGGAAGCCTTCCGCCAGGGACAGGACATCCACGCGACAACCGCAGCAGCCATCTACAGAACGCCGCTGGCGAAGGTCAGCAAGGAGATGCGGCGGCATGCCAAGGCCATCAACTTCGGCCTGATCTACGGCATGTCGGCCTTCGGGTTGACGCGCACAACTGACCTGACCCTGGCCGAGGCCGAGAACTTCATGAAGGCCTATTTCGAGCAGTTCCCCGGCGTGAAGAAGTACCTGGACGGGATCCGCAAGCAGGCCGCCCGGGATGGCTACGTGGAGACCCTGCTCGGACGCAAACGCTACTTCCCCGCGCTGAAGACCGGGACCAATCCCCAGCTGCGCGCCCGCGAGGAGCGCGAGGCCATCAACGCGCCGGTGCAGGGCACCGCGGCGGACATCATGAAGATCGCCATGTTAAAGATCCCTCCGGCGCTGCAGGCCGCCGGCTTGAAAGGCAAGATGCTCCTGCAGGTGCACGACGAGCTGGTGCTGGAGTGCCCGCGCGAGGAACTGGAGACGACCGCGCGGCTCGTCCAGGAGACGATGGCCGAGGCCTACCCACTGAGCATCCCGCTCTCCACCGAGGCGCGCTGGGGAGAGAACTGGGGTGAAATGACGGTGATGGAATAGTACAGAAGAAACCCGGGGACTCGGGAAAAACAGTATAGAATATAGCCATGGCTGGAAGAGAAGACGTTTTTCAGAACCACATGAACGAAGGCCATTCGGCCGCCTGGGACCAGGAATGGGACAAGGCGGTCGCGGCGTACCGCGAGGCGCTCAAGGAGTTCCCCGAGCACCCCAAAGCGCTCAACAGCCTGGGGCTGGCGCTCTACCAACTGGCGCAGTACGAAGAGGCGCTGCAGGTCTATCGCCGCGTCGTGCACATCATTCCCGATGACCCGGTGGCGATCGAAAAAGTTGCGCAGCTCTCCGAGAGGCTGGGGGATCTGAAGACGGCCATCGAGGCGGCCATGCGCGCCGCCGACCTGTATCTCAACCAGCGCGAGGTGGACAAGGCACTGGAGAACTGGGTGCGCGTGACCACGCTCAATGCAGAGCATGCGCCGGCCCATTCGCGCCTGGCGCTCGTCCACGAGAAGCTGGGACACACCCAGCAGGCGGTGACCGAGTACCTGGCGGTCGCCAGCCTGCTGCAGCGCGGCGGCGAGACGGAAAAGGCCGGGCAGGTGGTGGCGCGGGCCGTGCAATTGATGCCTTCCAGCCCGGAGGCCCGCCAGGCGCAAAGCCTGCTGAGAACCGGCCAGCTGCTGCCCAAGCCGATGCGCATCCGGGGCGGGACGGGGCCGATCCGCATGATGCAGGTCAAGCAACTGCAGGAGCCCAAGGAAACCGCCTCGGGACTGGACCCGATCGCCGAGGCGCGCCAGAAGGCACTCACGCAGCTGGCAGAGATCCTGTTCGACTATTCGGATGAAAGCCCGGCCGCGCAGCAGCGCAAGGGACTGGCGGCCATCGTGCGAGGCACAGGCCAGCTTGCCCTGCAGCAGGCCGAGCAAACCAAGGTAGTGCTGCACCTGGGGCAGGCCATCGACGCCCTGACGCGCAGCAACGATACGCAGGCCGCCGAGGAACTGGAGCGCGCCCTGGAGGCGGGCTTCAGCCATCCGGCGCTGTATTTCCTGCTGGGGTGGCTGCGCAGCCGGTTGGAGCGCGTCGAAAGCGCCCAGCGGCACCTGCAGCATTCCGTCAAGCATACCGATTTCAGCCTGGCCTCGCGGCTCCTGCAGGGGCAGATCCTCAGCCAGAAAGGCATGCCGCTGGAGGCCTCCATCGAGTACCTGGAGGCGCTGCGCCTGGCCGATTCGGCGGGCGCGCCGGACGGACAGGCCGACGAGATCCGCCAGCTGTACGAGCCCATCATCGAGGCCCACCAGACACAGGCGGACGAAGAGTCCAGCCGCCGGGTATGTGACAACGTCAAGGGGTTCCTGCTACGGCCGGACTGGCGCGAGCAGCTTGCCAAGGTGCGCCAGGAAATGCCCAGGCAGGAAGGCGGCAACATTCTTCCGCTGGCGGACGTGCTGCTGCAGGCCCAGTCCAGCGAGGTGCTGGATTCGATCAACCGCATCCACCAGTACGCGCGGGCGGGCTACCTGCGGACAGCCATGGCGGAGGCCTTTGACGCGCTGCACCATGCGCCGACCTACCTGCCTTTGCACATCCTGATCGGTGACCTGCTCATCCAGGAGGAGCGGACCGAGGAGGCCATCACCAAGCTGGAGGTGGTCGCGGAGGCCTACAGCGTGCGCGGCGAGGCGGCGCAGGCCACCAAGCTGCTGCGGCGCGTCATCCGCCTGGCGCCCATGGACCTTTCGGCGCGCAGCCAGATGATCGACCACCTTGTGGCGGGGGGGCAGATGGACGAGGCCATGCAGGAGTACCTGGAACTGGCCGGGATCTATTCGCGGCTGGCCGAGATGGACATGGCACGCAAGACCTACACCACCGCCCTGCGCGTGGGACAGCAATACGGCGCGGACCGCGCCTGGAACGTCAAGATCCTCCAGCACATGGCGGATATCGACATGCAGCGACTGGACTGGAAGCAGGCCCTGCGGGTCTTCGAGCAGATCCGCACCATCAAACCCGATGATGACGGCGTGCGCCGGAGCCTGGTGGACCTAAACCTGCGCATGGGACAGACAGACCAGGCCGTGGCTGAGATGGAGGCCTTTACTGGCTACCTGCACAGCAACGGGCAGGGGGGAAAGGTGATCAGCTTCCTGACCGACCTGGTGCAGGACCACGAGGATCAGCCGATCCTGCAGCGCACACTGGCCGAGGAGCTGTACCGCCAGGGACGCAGCGCGGACGCGATCACACTGCTGGACGGGCTGGGCGAATCGCTGCTGACCTCCGGAAAGAGGAACGAAGCCGCCGAGGTGGTGCAGCAGATCATCCGCATGAACCCGCGCAACGCAGACGAGTACCGGAAGCTTCTGGGGCAGCTCAAACCGGGAGGTTAATGCAACTACCTGCAACAACATTGACAAGGTCCCCGCTGTGAGCGGGGACTTTTCATTGCGGTGCTATAATCCGCGGCGGTTACATAAGGCGAGCAATGGATGACTGAAGTCATCACTACGAGAGGCTTTTTTGAGGATGGGAGAGGGACGACTGAAGTCGTCACTACGGAGGAGACGAGGCATGCCGAAAACACAGAACCGGGCCGTGATGAACTGGCTGTTTATCTTTGCGGCCCTGGTGGCTTTGCTTGTATTGTGGGGGGGATTCACGCGTTTGACGCGCTCGGGACTCTCGATCGTGGAATGGAACCCGATCAGCGGGGCGGTGCCGCCTCTCAGCCAGCAGGCCTGGCAGGAGGAGTTCGCCAAGTACCAGCAGACCCCCGAGTTCATCCAGGTCAACCACCAGATGACGCTCCAGCAGTACGAGCTGATCTTCTACATCGAGTGGTTCCACCGGCTGCTGGCGCGCAGCGTGGGACTGGTGTATGCGTTCCCGGTCTTCTACTTCCTGTTCACGAAGCGCATCCCGTGGAAGGAGTTCGGCATCTACTTTGCGATGGGGATGCTCTTCATCGTGCAGGCCTTCGCGGGCTGGTTCATGGTGGCCAGCGGACTGGAGCAGCGGCCCTCGGTCAGCCACTACCTGCTGACGGTGCACCTGTTCCTGGCGCTCTCGCTGCTGGGACTCAGCCTGTGGACGGCCTTCGGCCACCGGCGCGGCTTCCCCGAAAAGGCGCCCCTCTCGAAGGCCTCCTGGCTGGGCGTGGGGGCATTCATCGTGCTGCTCATCCAGATCGCCTACGGAGGCTTCACCGCCGGTCTGAAGGCAGGCTGGGTCTCCAACACCTGGCCGCTGATGTTCGGGGCGCTGATCCCGGCCAACCTGCTCAGCCCGATCACCAACGTGATCGAAACCCCGCACACCATCATGTTCATCCACCGCTGGTGGGCCTTTGCAGGGCTGGTCGCAGTGCCGCTGGTGTACAGGGAGACAAAGCGGCGCAGCTACCCGCGCGAGATCGTCAACGGGCTCAGCTGGCTGACGGGATTCGCGGCGCTGCAGATCGCGCTGGGAATCCTGACCGTGCTCTCGCAGGTCAACATGCTGCTGGCGCTGCTGCACCAGGCCAACGCGATCGGGTTGTTCGGGATGGGGATCTTTTTCCTGCACGAGCTGCGGCTGAGGGATGGGAAACTGAAGGCCGCAGTCTAATTCTTTGCCAGCTCACCCACCAGCAGGTCGAGGGATACCTCCAACGGCATCCCGCCGGTCTTCGCGGCCTCATCCATCAGGAGCAGGCGGTGGTAGATGGTCTCCAGGACAGGCAGGGTGAAACTGCGCGCCTGACCGTAGACCTTTTCGGCCACGTAGGGATGCACCCCCAAAGCCTCCTGCACATCGGGCACCATGCCGTGCGCATCGATCACTTCGCGGGCCAGCAGGAGCAGGCGAAACTGGCGGATGACCATGCCCCACAGCGCCATCGCATCCTGGTCCTCCAGCAGGCGGTGAAGGATCTTCTGGGCGGAGGCGGCATTGCCGGTCCCCAGGGCGTCCACCAGGGCGAAGACATCCGGCTCGGCGGTGGCAATGCTCACGGCCTCCACATCGGCCAGGGTGATGGGGCGCTCCCAGTTGACATACGCCAGCAGCTTGGCGATCTCCATGCCGGCCTGGCGGGTCTCCACACCGGTCATCTCGGCCAGCCGGGAGGCCGCGGCCGGCTCGAGGGCGCCGCCCTGGCGGCGGGCCTCGTTCACCAGCCAGCCGGGCATGTCCCTGGGCTGGGGGAGCATGCAGACCTGGGTCCGGATCCCGTTTTTGGCGGCCCACTTCACCAGCCAGTGATCCCCCATGTCCCTGGGCTTCAGGTTCAGGGTCTCGTGGATGACAAGACGGGTGGAATCCGGGATGGCCAGGATGAATTCTTCGAACTTTTTGCGCTCGGGGGGTTTGGTATAGCGCGCGGAGGGGTCGGCAAGGAACACGAGCCGGTGTGCAGCCAGGAAGGGCATGGCATTGACCGCCGTGTTCAGGTCATTCTCCGTGACGGTGCGGGCCTCCAGACGGGCGGTATTCAGGTCCGCGCTGGTCGGATCGCTGAAGCCGGTCTCGAACTCCTTCAGCCTGCGGGCGATGGCAAACTCATCGTTGCCATAGATGAAGGTGATATCGGGCATGAGGCGGGACCCCCGGGAGGCGCAAGGATCAATGGGTGGCGATGCGGTGGACGCCAGGGCGGACAGGCAGCACATCCACCACGCGCAGGTCGCCCATCTCGGCGCAGGTGGTCACATGAGCCTGGAGCCAGGGTCCCACCGGCTGGCTGAGAGCATAGCCGAAGAGAGCAAAGACCACGCCCACGGGGATGAACAGGAGACGCGCCAGGGTGGAACGGCGCCCGCTGATGGGCACGAAAGCCAGGGCCGAGGACATGACCAGGGAGGTGGCCATGTTGGTGCCGCAGCCGGCATGGATGGCAAGGCGGCTTTCGCCGGCGCGCAGGCGGGTGAGGGCCTGGTCAATGGCGGAGGCAAGCTCCTCGGTGGTCACATTGGCAAAGATAAAGAAACCGGTAGGGTTGGAATGACCGGCCAGGTGCCGCTCGGGGTGCCGGCTCTCCAGCACATGCAGGGTGGCATGCTCCAGGGCATGGTTGCGGCGGGTGGCCAGGATGGGGGGAAGGTCAAGTATCATGGAATCATTATACCGCCGGGGAGAGGGAACACGACAGCGAGGCGGCCTTTCTCAAAGGATTCAAGTCAAAAGCGGGGAAGGGATTCTCATCTGCAAGGGCTCATTCGGCGCGGGCATCGAAGGTCTGGAGAGTCTCAAGAAGGCTGATGAGGATCTCATCGGTGAAGTGGTGCATGCGGCGGAGCATCTCCTCCCACGATTTCCCGGAGGAGACATTGGCCTCCCGGTACACCGTGACCATCGATTCGATCAACACATTGCGGAAGAAGAGGAAGGCCTGGGCGGCGTCCGCGTAGTTGAGGCGGTAGCGGCGGGCGCGGGCGGCATAGGAGTAGCCGATGGCATGCGCCTGAGAATCGGCATTCCCGCCGTCCGAGCCAAGATAGGTCATCAGGCCCTGGAAGAGCATCTGGGCGCTCTGGCGATACTCGGTACGGGCTTCCCCGTCGAGCTTTTGATACCAGCCCTGGGCTTCCAGCTTGCCATCCGCGATGCGCAGGCGCACATTGCGAACGGCGGATTGCACGAGCTGCTCCGGACCGACGTTCTGGGGACGGCGCGCGTCCTCGGCCCACAGCTCCACCTCACTGCGGCGGTAGCGGCGGTGCCCACCCTGGGTGCGATGCACGGGCAGCAGGCCCTTATCAGACCAGGCCCTGACCGTGCTGGGGTGCACACCCAGGATCGCGGCAGCCCCTTTTAGAGTAAGCCAATCATCGGTCATGATCCAGCATCCAGCCAGCACGAGAAACAGAAAGACTCCAGTCCCACAAGATATATAACGAGAAAACGGGGGGCGGGTTATTCGGCAGCCAGGGCCACTTTCTCGGCAAAGGAGGGGGCCTCGGCCTGCAGACGGAAGGCGGCAGTGTCTATACGGACGAGCATCAGCGCGGCGGCCAGCAGCATAAGGGCTTCGATCCCGAAGACCGCCAGGTAGCCTGCCAGGGGAGACCCCGAGAGCTGCGAGACAGCGTCGCGCAGGACGCCGCCCAACACCGAGCCCACCAGCCGGGAGAGGGCGTTCGAAACGCCCCAGGCACCGATGTACAGGCCGACCTCGCCGGGAACGGTCAGCTCGAACATCAGGGAGAGGTTGGAGACCGTGGCGATCCCCGTGCCAAGGCCCAGCAGGGTCACGCCTGTATAGAAGGTCGAGAGGCTGTGAAGAAGCCCGCTCAAGAAGATGATGATGAAGCCGGCCAATGCGCCGAGGTTACCGGCCTGCGCCACGGAGCGCCGCGGGAGGCGCCGGTCCAGGACGGCAGCGATCACGATGGCGATCAGCACGAAGCCGCCCCACAGCGAGGTGATGCGGGTGGTCTGTGTGACGGTCATGCCAAAGGCCTCTGCAGCGAAAGGCTCCAGCAGAACGTCCTGTCCGAGAATGGCGGCCAGCAGAAGCAGGAGATACACAAAGAATGCGCGTCCCACCGGATTGCGGGCGATGGTCCCGGCCATCTGGCGGAGGGAGTAGGCTTCGGCGGCAGGAGCGGAGGCGCTGCGGGAGCGAGGCTCGAGCCAGAGCAGGCCAAGCAGGCCGATGACGAGGGCAGCAGCAGCGATGGAGCCAAACGCGCGCACCAGGGCGGCAGGTGTGTAGGGGTCCACCATGCGGCTCAACCCGATGGCCGTGAGGATGATGCCAACGATCATCATGAACCACATGACGGCGATGGTGAAGCCGCGTCCCTTCTCACCGGAAAGCTCGGAGGCCAGCGAGAGGTAGGAGACGCTGGAGAGGTTGTAGCCCATGCCCCAGGCCCCGAAGGCCAGCAGCCCCGCCAGGATGCCCAGGGGGAAGTTGGTGCTCAGGAGGAAAGCCACCTGCGGAGAGACGGCCACGCCCAGCACACAGAGGAGGAGGCCGGCCAGGATGTAGGGCGTGCGGCGCAGCCCCAGGATGGGATGCCGGTCGGAGTAAGCGCCGATGGCCACCTGGATGGGAGAGAACAGATAGGGCAGCGAGGCCAGGACCGCGACCAGGGCAGCGGAAAGGGCCAGCTCCTTGATCATGACACGGTTGAGGGTGCTGTTGATGGGAACGAGGGTCATCGCGACGGCGACATGGATCAGGCCAAGCTGGATGCGCTTCAGAAACATGAAAAACCTCGGGAAATCCAATGGAAACGACCCGGCGAATGTACCAAAGCGCCGAACCAGCGTCAATGTAGATTTATGTAGATTTTACAGGGAATGGGCAAAAATATGCTTAAAAAGGGACCCGGCTGAAAATCCATGCCGAGGCGGGACTCCCGATCGGGAGGGTTGAGTGCGGATCCCGGCGAAACAGGGCCGCAGAGATGGCTTCAGGCCTTGACCGCCTTGATCATCTGGCGGGCGACCTGGAGCAGCTCATGGGCCGAGCGGATGGTGCTCTCCCCCACCTCGCCGAGCATCTGGGAAAGCTCCATGAGGCGCGGTTCGCCGTCGAGGAGCTCGACGCGGGTCAGGGTGCGGCCCTTGTCGATGAGCTTCTGGACCTGGAAGTGCTGCTCACCGAAGACCGCCAGCTGAGGCAGGTGCGTCACGCAGAAGACCTGGTGGTTGCGGCCCAGGTTCCAGAGCTTCTGCCCGACGGTCATCCCCACGCGGCCGCCGATGCCCTGGTCGATCTCGTCGAAGATCAGGCTGGGGATCTCATCGGCGCGCGCCAGCACGTTCTTGAGCGCCAGCATCAGGCGCGAGGTCTCACCGCCGGAGGCGATGCGCACCAAGGGCTTGAGGCCCTCGCCGGGATTGGGGGCGATCATGAACTCAACGCGGTCGAGGCCGTTCTGGTCGAAGGCCACACGCGAACCATCCGCAAGGGGCACGCCGTTGGGATCGGGCTTGTTCTGGAAGCTGACGCCAAACCTGGCCTCGGCCATACGCAGGTCATCCAGCTCGACCTCAATGGCCTTGCCAAGCTGGAGGGCGGAGGTTTTGCGCTTTTCGGTGAGGACAGCGCCCTGCGCGGCCAGCCTGTTGAGCAGCCCGGTCTCTTCGGTCTCCAGCTTGGCGATGCGGCCGGCGGCGCCGGTGATGGTCTCAAGCTGCTTGCGGGCATCCTGCCCGTAAGCGATCACGGCGGGGATGCTGCCGCCGTACTTGCGGGAGAGGCGGTGGATCAGGTCGAGGCGTTCCTCGGCCTCCTCCAGCCGGCGGGGGTTGAACTCGATGCGCTCCAGGTAGTCGCGCAGCTCGCGGACCAGGTCTGCAAGGGTATCTTCGAGCAGGGAGGCCTGGTTGGAAAGCTCATCCTGAGCGGGGTCAAGCTTGGCGAGGCCCGCCAGGGCGCGCGAAGCCTGACCGATGAGATCGCTGGCGGCAGAGGATTCGGGCGTGCCCTCGTCGAGGTCGGTGAGGGCCTGACGGGCATACTCGGCCAGGGACTCGGCGTTGGCGAGGCGGTCACGCTCCTTGCGCAGCTCCACATCCTCGCCGGTCTTCAGGCGGGCGGCTTCGATCTCCTCGGCGGCATAGGTGAGCATCTCGGTGCGGCGGTCGGCATCGGCCTGGGCCGTGCGCAGCTCGTTGAGCTCACGGCGCAGGTTGAGCAGGGCGTGATAGGTCTGGCGGTATTCGGCCAGGGGCCTGGCCACCTCGGCGTAGCGATCGAGCAGGCCAAGGTGAGCGCGCGGGTCAAGCAGGGAGAGGTGCTCGGACTGGCCGTGGATATCCACCAGCGCGGCGCCCAGTTCCTTGAGGATGGAGACGTTCACGGTGCGGCCATTGACGCGGGCAACGGAGCGGCCCTCGCGGCGGACCTCGCGCGTGAGGGTCACGTAGCCGGGATCCTCCAGCAGCTCCTCGCGCTTGAGGATGTCGTTGACGGCCTGCTTCTCCGCGCCCTTGAGCTGGAAGACGCCTTCCACAAAGGCGGAGTCGGCCTCGAGGCGGATGGCAGTGGTATCGGCCTTGCCGCCGATCAGCATCACCACGGCGTCCAGGATGATGGACTTGCCCGCGCCGGTCTCGCCGGTGAGGATGATGAGGCCAGGCCCGAAGCGCAGATCGAGCCGGTCAATGATGGCGAAGTTGTGGATGCGAAGTTCGGTCAGCATGGTTATCTGAAGAAGGTCAGGCCGGAGAGGCGGGAATACATGACCGGAACGCCCACCACAAGATAAATGGCCTGGGCGATCAGCGGCCAGACATCCAGACTGAAGAGCTGGAAGAGGACGACCGGCAGGGCGCCGAAGATCATCCCGGCGGCGACGGTCATGAAGAGGGGCCGGGAGCGGCGCTTGCCGGTGACGAAGCGCGCGGCCTCGGCAATGACCACCGCGACCGTGGAGGCGCCAAAACTGATGATCAAGAGGGCAAAGATGCCGAAGCCGCCGATGAGGGTGACCAGGAAACTGGCCAGCAGGGAAAGCAGCGCAGCGGTGACGAACCCAAAGAGGAAATCCTGCCAGCGGGAGGTATCGAAGATCTTCTGCTGGCCCCTGACGCACTCGCGGCAGCGGTACCCGGTGGGCGTGCGGATGGCACAGGAGGCGCAGATGGGCCGCTCGCAGTTGTTGCAGCGCAGGGAGGTCTCGCGGGTGGGATGGACGTAGCAGTAGAGGGTCTCGGTCATCGGGACATTCCCAGCGTGGAGTTCTGGTTCATGTGAGCGGTCAGGTTGCGATAGAAGTAGCCCGCATCGCCGAAGCGGACAAAGCGGGCGGCGTACTCGGCGGCGTGGACGATCACGTGGTCATCCTCGGCCAGCCCCACCGGGATCTGCCCGTCCACGCTGAGGACGGCATTCTCGCTCTGGATGGTGATATCCACGGAGGAGCCCTCGGAGAGGACGACCGCCCGGTCCACGGAGAGGTGGGGAGCGATGGGCACAATGAGGATGTTGCGCAGCTCGGGCGGCAGGATGGGCCCGCCAGCCGCAAGGGCATAGGCAGTGGAACCGGTGGCGGTGGAGGCGATCAGGCCGTCGGCGACATAGGTGGTGAGCAGGTGGCCATCGGCGGACGCCGAGAGACGGATCGGGCGCAGGTACTGGCCCCGGCTGACGACACACTCATTGAGGGCATGCCAGCTTCCGGCCTGCTCACCGGAGCGGACCAGGTTCACAGCCAGCATCATGCGGTTCTCGATCCAGGCCTCACCGGCCAACAGGCGGGTGAGCATGGCCGGCCATTCATCGCCCTCCACCTGGATGAGAAAGCCGAGGCGGCCGTAATTGATGCCCAGGATGGGCACACCGGTGGGGGCACACAGATGCCCGGCACGCAGCATGGTGCCGTCGCCGCCCACCGCGATGAGCAGGTCAAAATCTCCCTGGCGGACACGCTTGCGCAGGGCCTCATCATAGAGGGAGCCCGCGGGGGCCTCCAGGCCTTTCTCTTTAAGGAAGGCTGCGATGGCCTGAGCCTGCCGGAAAGCCTCGGGCAACTTGGGGTAGGAGGTGACGATCGGGCGCTGCGGCAGGAACGGAGCGGCCATAATAGGGTAATTATATCGCCATAATGAGAGGGAGATCCTCCGGGCAGCGGGGACATGATGGGGTTTTCCCAAGCAAACTCCGTCCAGGCGAATCAGCCTCATCAGAAGAATCAATTCGTGATGAGAAGATTGCCACGTCGCTCGGCCGGATGCTTCGCATCCTGCCTCACTCCTCGCAATGACATAACGCTTACACCAGCGATTGATCACACTGCCTGCGGAAGCCGCAAGCGGCACAGCGGGCGGTCTGGTCGTGGGAGCGATCCACGCCGGGGCGGCCGGCATCCCGGCGCATCTCGACCAGCAGATCGAGCAGGGAGGCCTCCAGCTCGGGGGTGAAGTCCACGGCGAAATCGCGGTCGGCGTAGTGGACGATGCCATACGGAGGGCGCTTGCCGTAGGTCCGTTCCACGAGGAGGCAGTAGGCCGCGAGCTGGTAGATATGCGAGTCATAAGGAGCCTCGGGAGCCCGGCCGCTCTTGACCTCCACGGGGAGGATGAGCCCGTCCTTCTGGACGAGGTAATCAGGCTTGCCGGTGAGGCCGAGTGAGCCGTCATAGAGCGGGCGCTCGACCTTGCCCCAGGCGCGGGTATCGGTATAGATGATGCGGCCTTCGGGGACACCGGCCTCCTGCCGCTGGCGCGTGGACTGCCAGAGGAAGATCAGCGCCAGGAGGATGAGGAGCAGGGCGGCGTAGAGCATGGGTCAACCGAGCCGGGCAGTGAGCCAGACCACCAGCAGGACAAGACCAATGAGCGCCAGCAGGAGGGCAAGATAGCGCAGCAGGACGGAGGCGATCACCTGGCGCCCGTGGCGGCGGTGGAAGCTGGTGCCAGCGGCAAGCTCGGCCTGGTTCTCAGGCTCGAGGCCCTGCTTGCGGTACCACCAGGCGCGGCGGCAGTAGAGGTAGGAGCCGATCTCGGAGGCGCGCAGGACGGG
>CAZSPX010000071.1:0-11856 GCA_964608885.1 uncultured Anaerolineaceae bacterium
CCCGCCAACGACACGATCACGCCGCTGGCGGCACTGGGCGCCTCGGTCACGCTGCTCTCGCAGTCCGGCATGCGCACCGTTCCGCTCCGCGACTTCTACCTCGGCGTGAGGAAGACGGTCATGACGCCCGAGGAGATGCTGGTGGATATCTCCTTCCCGGCGCTGAACCCGGGCGAGGGAGGGGCGTTCATCAAGCTGGCGCTGCGGCGCGCGCAGGCCATCTCAGTGGTCAATGCCGCGGTGGTTATCGGGCGCGAGGGGGAAACGGTGAAGAGAGCCTCGATCGCGCTGGGCGCGGTGGCACCGACGATCATTCATGCACCGGAGGCCGAAGCCTACTTGCTCGGGAAGACGCTGAGCGATGAGACAATCGCGCAGGCGGCGCTGCTGGCGATGCAGGCGGCGCGCCCCATCACAGACCTGCGGGGCTCAGCGGACTATCGCCGTGAGATGGTGCGCGTCTGCACGAGCCGCGGGCTGAAGCAGATCCGCGAGGGGAGCCAGGAGGCGGGGCTGCCGGAGAACCCCGTGCTGCTGTGGGGCAGCGGTCCGCTCCCCGTGCACCCTGCCGCGCGGAGATTCCCGGCTCCCATTGAGACGACGATCAACGGGAAGAAGGTCATATTCAACGGCGGCCATGAGAAGACGCTGCTGCGGCTGCTCCGCGAGGAGGGGCTGCTGATCGGGACCAAGGAGGGCTGCGCCGAGGGCGAGTGCGGGGCCTGCACGGTCTTCCTCGACGGCATTGCCGTGATGGCCTGTCTCGTGCCTGCGCCGCGCGCCCACGGGGCAGAGATCGTCACCGTGGAGGGACTTTCCGAAGGCGAGGCGCTGCATCCCATCCAGGAAGCCTTCATCCAAGACGGGGCGGTCCAGTGCGGGTACTGCACGCCGGGCTTCCTGATGTCCGGCGCAAAGCTGCTGGAGGAAAGACCGAACCCAAGCCGCGACGAGATCGGGCAGGCGCTGACGGGCAACCTGTGCCGCTGCACCGGCTATTACAAGATCGTCCAAGCCATTGAGGACGCCAGCAAGATACGGAGCTGACCATGGGCCGATATTCCGCTGTAGCACACCAACATGGGCCGAACGCCCCTCGGAAACCTCATCCCGTATGGAACGGGCTCGGGTGCCTACTGATCGTTGTCGTGGCAATTATGTCGATCGCAGGGGCGATCTGGCTCGTTCAGACCGGGGTCAAAGCAGGCTGGCCGATCCCAGGGGTATTGCTGCAGCCAATCATCCTGCCGAACTGGCTCTACCGCTACGCGCCGGGGCTGACGAACCTGTTGCTCAAGGTGGTCACGATCGATTACCTTCTGGCCTATGCCGCGGCAACCATCGTGCTGCTGGTGCTGCTGGGCGGATTGGTTTCGGTAGTGTATGCGTACATGTACCAGGTCACGGGGCCTGCCAAGTATGGTCCGCTGGATGCTCCCCCTGACAGATACCGCGCCAAGAGGTACAAGCGATGAACCCTGCAAAGAACTCCTCGGTCGGTCGATCCGTCCCGCGCATCGACGCGCGCGGCAAGGTCACGGGGCAGACCGCATACTCCGGCGACTTCAACCTGCCGGGGATGCTGCATATGAAGATCATCTTCGCGGAGCGGCCGCACGCGCGCGTGGTGAGCATTGACACGCACGAGGCCGAGGCTGCGCAAGGGGTTGTGGCAGTGTACACGGCGAAGGATGTGCCGGTCAATGAATACGGCCTGCAGATCCCGGACCAGCCGGTGCTGTGCGGCCCTTTCCCCGAGGGGTCTCTGCGCCCCGAGGCGGTGAGGCCGGATATCGTCCGCTTCATCGGCGACCAGATCGCGGTGGTTGTCGCGGAGACGGAGGCGCAGGCCGCGGAGGCCGCCAAACGGGTCCGCATCGAGTTCGAGGACCTTCCAGCGCTCACAGACCCGGTGAAAGCGATGCAGCCGGACGCTCCGTTGCTGCACCCGGAACGCGGCGATAACAATATCTGTGTGCATTACCGCATCCGCAAGGGGGAAACGGCGGCCTTCAAAGATGCGGACGTGATCGTGGAGAGCGAATACCGCACCCCCGTTCAGGAGCATGCCTACCTCCAGCCGGAAGCCGGCGTGGCCTACCTGGATAAGGAGGGCCGCATCGCGGTGGTCTGCGCCGGGCAGTGGACGCACGCCGATCGCGGTTCGATCGCGCACGCGCTGGGCCTGCCCGATGAACAGGTGCGGGTGATCTACCCGGCCATCGGCGGGGCCTTCGGCGGCCGCGAGGACCTCTCTGTGCAGATCGTGCTGGCGCTGGCGGCCATGAAGCTGAAGCGGCCGGTGCGCATCATCTGGAGCCGGCGCGAATCGCTGATCGGTCACGGCAAGCGGCACGCCGTCCTTCTGCGAGCGAAGTGGGGCGCCACGCGCGAGGGGAAGCTGGCGGCCATCGAGAATGAGATCATTGGCGACGGCGGCGCGTATATGTACACATCCAACAAGGTGCTGGGCAACGCCACCATCACATCGTCCGGACCGTACTTCGTTCCCAATGTCAAGACGGATGTGTATGGCGTCTATACCAATCACATCCCGGGCGCGGCTTTCCGCGGCTTCGGGGCGCCGCAGGCGCTCTACATGGCCGAACTGCAAATGGACAAGCTGGCTGAAAAGCTGGGCATGGACCCGGTGGAGTTCAGGCTGAAGAATGCGCTGCGCGACGGCGACACACTGGGAGTCGGCACCCCCGCGCCCGGCCCGGTGAGCATCGTGCAGGTGATCGAGGCGGCCGCAGAGAAGGCAGGCTGGGGGAAGCCGAGAGCGGCGGAGAACCTGCCCTCGCATATCAAGCGCGGGCATGGTTTCGCGGCAGGCTTCAAGAACGTGGGCTTTTCCTTCGGATACCAGGAGAACTGCTGGGCAAAGGTGGAGATCCACGGCAACGGGCAGATCGAGCGCGCGGTGGTGCATCACGCAGGCGCGGAGGTGGGCCAGGGCACGCACACGGTCATGACCCAAATGGCCGCGGAGGTCATCGGCATCCCGGCGGACAAGGTGGAGATCGTCACCTCGGACTCGGCGACCCAGGGCAACCCGGGGTCGGCCTCGGCCTCGCGCATGACCTTCATGGCGGGCAATGCCATCAAGGGCGCAGCGGAGGCGGCCATGGAAAAATGGCGTCTCGAGGAGCGCCCTGCGATCGCAGAATTCAAGTATCTGGCTCCGCCCACGACCAAGATGGACCACGACACGGGCTATTCGATGCCGAACTTCTCCTATGCCTACTCGGCGCAGGCCGTGGAGGTGGAGGTGGACACCGAGACCGGTCATGTGCGCGTGCTGCATGTGACCGCCGCGGACGATGTGGGCAAGGCCATCAACCCGGACCTCGTTGTGGGGCAGATCGAGGGCGCGATCGTGCAGGCGCACGGGTATGCGGTCACAGAGGACTTCAAGTCCCAGGACGGAAAGCTGCTCTCCGACCAGCTCAGCACCTATCTTCTTCCCACCATCCTGGACATCCCGGAAAAGGTGGACTCGGTGCTGGTGGAGATCCCCGACCCGAACGGTCCATGGGGGGCGCGCGGGCTGGGCGAGCTGCCCTTCCTGCCGTTCGCGCCCGCAGTCGCGGCGGCCATCCATGACGCGACGGGTGTGTGGATCGACGAGTTCCCCTTTACACCGGAGCGCGTGCTGCGCGCCCTGGGGAAGATCCCGCCGCTGACCTCCTAACATGCGCCTGCATTATCCGGGCGAGACTCTGGAATTGAACGAAACGACCCGTGCGGATGCGCCCGGGTCGTTCGTGCGCTTGAGGGAGGGCGTCACCCATTACGAGCTTGCAGGTCCGGAAGAGGGCCGGGTGGTGGTGCTTGTACACGGATTCTCCGTCCCCTACTACATCTACGACCCCACCTTTGAGTTCCTGAGTGCCTCCGGCTTCCGCACGCTGCGATATGACCTGTACGGGCGCGGCTGGTCCGACCGGCCGCCTCTCCCCAATCAAATGGGCCTCTTCGTCCGGCAGCTGCATGAGCTGCTGGCCGCATTGGGTTTGAAGCTCCCGGTGATGCTCGCAGGGCTTTCGATGGGCGGGCCGATCACTGCGGCCTTCACTGTTCAATTCCCCGGGATGGTTAAGGCGAACATCCTGATCGACCCTGCGGGCACCCATCCAATCAAGCTGGGGCTGCTGGGCCTCGCCAGGATTCCCCTCCTGGGAGAGCTGGCGCTGGGCGTCTTCGGCGGGGAGCGGTTGGTGAAGAACATCGCCTCGGATTTCTTCGACCCCGGCCAGGTGGAGCAATTCCAGGAGCGCTACCGCGTCCAGATGCAGTTCGCGGGGTTCAGGCGCTCGATCCTGTCCACGCTGCGCAGTGGGATGCTGGGCGGGTTCGAGCATACCTACCTCGGGCTGGGGAGGCTGGCCAAACCGACGCTCCTGGTCTGGGGACGCGAGGATGCGACCGTTCCCTTTGCACACAGCGCGGACCTGCTGAAATTGATCCCCCACGCGCAGCTCTGCGTGATCGAAGACAGCGGCCATATCCCCCACTACGAGAAGGCGGAGGAGGTGGATGCGATCCTGGGGAAATTTATGGAAGAGACAGATGGGGGAGAAAAAGTCAACTGAGGGGGGATTGCTTCGCGCTGCCCGGTGGGAAACCGCCGCTCAATCGCCCGCGATGACACAATCGACTCTGCTACAATAAACGGATGCAAAACAAGAGTACTTCCTTCCTGCGGCGGAACCGATACAGGCTCGCGCTCCTGACACTGATGATCGCGGCGTCCGCCATCTGCGTGCTGCTGGTGGCGGCCCGCATGCAGTACAGCGATTCGATCCGCTACACGAACCTGGTCTGGAACCTCTTCCTGGCGTGGATCCCTTTCGTGCTTTCGTACGCAGCCTATTTCCTCTCCTGGAGGCGGGCCACGCTCTATCTTGTGATCCCGGTCACGGCGTTCCTGTGGCTGCTGTTCTTTCCGAACGCGCCCTACATCCTGACCGACCTACAGCACCTGGCGATCGAATCCACACGGGCGCCGCTCTGGTATGATGTGATCATGCTGGTCTGGTTCTCGTGGACCGGCCTGCTGCTGGGGCTGATCTCGCTGTACTTCATGCACGAGATCCTTCAGCGCACCTTTGGGAGATGGGTGGGCTGGGCTTTCGTGCTGATCGTATCGGTGATCAGCAGCTTTGGGGTCTATCTGGGACGCTTCGTGCGCTTCAACTCGTGGGATTTCCTGCAAGCCCCGGGCGAGATCGCGGTAAGCATCCTGGGTCTGGTGATCGACCCGTCCATGCGGCTGGTGGCCTTCACCCTGCTGTTCGCGATCTTCTACCTGTTCGTCTACCTGACCCTGTACTCCTTCGGCCACCTGCTGCAGGAGAGAGAAGGGACACCCAATGGTAAAACGGCTGCTTAAGCAGCTTGCCGGGAATAAATACCGCCTGTTCATCTTTGGCATGCTCAGCGGGGCCTCGCTGCTCTGCATGATCCTCTGGCGCTGGCGCGCAGCCCTGACCGGGACCGGGAACTATGGTTTCCTCATCTGGAACCTGTTCCTGGCATGGATCCCCTTCCTGATCGCGTACTTTACGTACACGGCCGGGCTGCAGCGTCCGCGGCTGCACTGGCTCACACCGGCCGCGGCCTTCCTGTGGCTGATCTTCTTTCCGAACGCGCCTTATATCCTCACAGATTTTCAGCACTTGAGCCTGCCAGCCTGGCAGGATATCGATACCTGGTACGATGTTCTCATGCTGGTGTGGTTCGCTTTCACCGGATTGCTGCTGGGGATGGTCTCGCTGTTCATGATGCAGGAGCTCATCCGGCGGCAGTTCGGGAGGTGGACAGGCTGGGGTTTTGTGGCCGTTGTCACCGGGCTGACGAGCCTGGGCGTGTACGTGGGGAGATTCCTGCGCTGGAACTCCTGGGACATTCTTAACCACCCCGGGAAGCTGGCGCTCCTGACGCTGGAGCGGGCGCAGTCGCCGAGCCTGCAATCCATCGCCTTCACAAGCATTTTTGCGGCCTTCTTCCTGTTCCTTTATTTGACCCTCTACGCTTTCGGCCACCTGCTTAAAGAGGGCAATCTTTCGGGACAGAATCCATGAAAACAGAGCTGATCCTGATCCGCGGCGGAGGCGACCTGGCTTCAGGCGTTGCCCTGCGCCTGCACCATGCCAGCTTCCAGGTTGTCATCGCCGAGCTTGCGCAGCCCCTGGCGGTACGGCGCGCGGTCGCCTTCTCGGAGGCGGTCTATGCGGATGTGCACAGGGTGGAGGACGTGACCGCGCGGCTGGTGAGACCGGAGGGGATCACGGCCTGCCTGCAAGAAGGCGAGATCCCAGTACTGGTGGACCCGGAGGCGGCGGTTTTGAAGCTGGAGCCGGGGCGCTGGGAGGCAGTGGTGGATGGGCGCATGATGAAGACAGCGCCCGCTCCCCTGCCCGTGAAGGTGCCCCTGCATATCGGGCTGGGCCCGGGATTCAACGCCGGGCAGAACTGCGATGCGGTGGTGGAGACACGCCGCAGCCATACCCTGGGACGCGTCTACCGGGAGGGGCGGTCCCAGGCCGACAGCGGCCTGCCAGAGGGCGACCCCCGGCGGGTGCTGCGCGCCCCGTCCGCCGGCGTGCTGTGGCCGCGGGTCCACATTGGCGATCATGTGAAGGCCGGGCAGGCAGTGGCCGAGATCCAGAACCGCGGCGAAAGCACGCTGGTCATCAGCCCGCTGGAAGGCATCCTGCGAGGCCTGATCCACGAGGGAGTGCGGGTGGAGAAGAACATGAAGATCGGCGATGTGGATGCACGAGACGACAGCGCGGCCTGTTACCTCGTCTCGGACAAGGCGCTGGCCGTTGGCGGAGGCGTGCTGGAGGCAATCCTGGGACTCCGCAAGGACAGACATGATAACCGGGGGAATGCCTGACAGGTGCTTCGCGGCGCTTCGGGAGGATACCGGGCGATCGCAATGACAAATGACATTCGTATGATTGACAATAGCTCAGTTGTTCTAGTATACTTTTTGTTATGTTCCTCCTGCCTGCGCGCATCCGGGAATTCCTGCTGGGGCTGAAGAAGAAGGCCCGGCGGACCTATCTATTGGACCAGGAGCTTCACCTGGCCCTGCGCGAGGCAGCCCGCAAACAGGGACGCCCGGAGGCAGAGATCCTGGAGGACTACGCCCGCAAGGGCCGTGAGCAGTTCTCGCGGGAGGGCGAGCTGGAGGCCTGCTGGGACTCGCTGACCGAACGCGAGAAGGAAGTGCTGGCCCTGGCCTGCATGGGGGGACGCAACCACGAGATCGCGGCGACGCTGGGGATCGCGGTGGAGACGGTCAAAACGCACATGCAGAACATCTTCCACAAGTTCAACATCCACAGCCGGCGCGAGCTGCGCCTGGCCATGCAGAATTGGAACTTCGAGCAGTGGTGGGAGGACCACCACCGGTAGAAGGATGCGGGGCAAGGCCCCTGCATCTGCGTCACTCTTCGGGTTACCCCTCAAATCCATCAGAAAATCCACCGCCGGTGGATTTCTTTTTTAACGGCCCGCCGCTATGCTGGGGACATGAATGCACTCTTCCCCCTCCCCACCGGCAGGACACAACCAAGGCGCGGCCTGTACCTGGCAGTCACGGCGAGACGGGAAAGCAGAAAGGTCACGGAGCTGATCGCCAGCCTGGCGCTGAGCGGCCCTTTACAGTTGGTGGCAGGCAGCGAGTGGGTGCCGGGCTACGACCTGGCGCGGCGGCTCAGGCGCAGCGTCACCCACGTGGAGGCGGTGCTGGCAGAGGTACAGCTGAGGCGCGCCTTCACGTGCTACCAACTGCTCGACCTGCTGGCGGCAATCCGCCCGGCCCCCGAGCCGGTGCTGGTGCTGGACATCCTGCACAACTTCTATACCGACGACATCCCGCTGCAGGTGCGCAGCCGGGTGTTGGAGAAATGCGGCAGGCGCCTCCAGCAGCTGAGCCTCTCACGCCCGGTGGCCGTGCTGGCGCAGCAGGAGCCCGCGCAAGATTACCCCCGCTTTTACGCCATGCTGGCCCAACTGGCCGACGAAGTGTACGAGGTACAAACGGAAGAGCCAGCAGTCTCCCAACCGAGGCTGTTCTGAAACGCCTATGAAGGAAACCACCGGCTGGATGCTCGACCTGTACGCACATCCCCGGCGGGGGGTTGTGCTGTGGCTGGCCGCTGCGGATGGGAAGCGTCACCGCTTCCAGCAGGACTTCGCGACCGTCTTTTACGCGCGAGGCACGCAAGAGCGCCTGCGTGAGCTGTGCCGGCAACTGCGCGGCAAACCGGTGAAGCTGAAACGCACCGAGCGGCTGGACCTCTATGACGGCCCGCGGGAAGTGCTGGAGGTGAAGGTGGCCAGCCCCTGCCTGCACATGGAGGTCTTCAAGGGGGTGCAGGTGGACTTCCCGGACCTTGACTATTACGATGTGGACCTGCCCCTGCCCCTGCGCTACGCGGCCATCCACGGCGTCTTTCCGCTGGCGCGCTGCAAGGTGACCGCAGGGCCCGACGGGCAGATCAGTGGGATCAGCGTGCTGGACGACCCATGGGACCTGGATCCATCCCTGCCAGAACTGCGCGAACTGCGCCTGCAGCCAGACCGGAACCCGGGGCGCGCGACGCCCGAGGCCCTGCTGGTCGAATATGCGCAGTTCAAGTACCGGGTACCGCTGGACCCTCCCCGGCCGCTGCTGAACCTGCTGAACGCCATCCTGCGCAGTTACGACCCGGATGTGCTGCTCACCGAATACGGGGATACCTGGCTGCTCTCCCACCTGCAAACACTCTCCGAGCAGACGCGCGTGCCATTCAACCCCAACCGCGACGTGACGCGCGCACCCCTGCACCGCAAGGAGGTCAGCTTCTTCAACTACGGGCGGGCGCACCATCGCGGCAGGCAGGTGCATCTCTTCGGCCGCTGGCACGTGGACACAAAGAACTGCATGACCTACGGCGATTACGGGCTGATGGGAGCCATCGAGCAGGCGCGCGTGACCGGGCTGCCGGTCCAGGAGGTGGCGCGGCGCTCACCGGGGGCAGGCATCTCCGCGATGCAGACCCTGACCGCGCTGCGGCGGGGAGTGCTCAGCCCCTATCAAAGCCAGCGGGGCGAGGTGAGCAAAAACTACGTGCAGCTCTTCAAGTCCGACCGGGGCGGGATGGTGTACCAGCCGATGCGGGGCATCTTCCCCAACGTGGCCGTGCTCGACTTCATCTCGATGTACCCCTCGGTGATGATCGAATACAACATCTCGCCCGAGACGGTGGCAGTGGAGGAGCCCGAGGCGTGGCCGGTGCCGGGCATGGGGATCCGCATCAGCCCGCGGACGGGGCTGGTCCCCGAGACCCTGCGGCCCATGCGCGACAAGCGCGTGAAGCTCAAGCGGCTGCTGAAGAAGATGGAGACGGATGACCCGCGCTGGCCGCGCTACCAGGCCATGTCCAAGGCGCTCAAGTGGCTCTCGGTGGTGGCCTACGGCAGGCTGGGATATGCCAATTCCACCTTCGGGCGCATCAATGCGCACGAGGCCGTCACGCACATCGGCAGGATGGTCCTGCTAAAGGCCAAGGAGGTGGCCGAGGAGCACGGGTTCACCGTGCTGCACCTGTACGTGGACAGCCTGTTCCTGTGCCGGGAGGAGGCGCGCGAGCCTGCGGATTTCGATGGAGTAGTGAAGGCCATCGAGGAGGCCACGCGCCTGCCGCTGGAGTTCGAGGGCTTTTATCCGTGGATGGCCTTTTTGGGAAGGCGCGCACAGCCGGGCCTGGCAGTGGCCAACCGGTTCTTCGGGTTCCAGGCCAACGGAGAGCACAAGCTGCGCGGCATTGCCCTGCGACGCGAGGACACGCCGCGCTTCGTGGCGGGCCTCCAGATGCGCCTGCTGGAGCTGCTGGCGCAGGAGCCCGACCCCGGCAAGCTGAGGCGGCTGCTGCCCGAGGCGATCCACTTGATACGGGAGGGGCTCCGGTCGCTGGAGGAGGGGCGCATCCCTCCGAAGGATCTGCTGGTCACGCAGACCCTCAGCCGGGAGCTGGAGGAATACCGGGTGGCCACGCCGTTGAGCCGCGCGGCGCGGCAACTACAGGAGGCCGGGAAACCCCTGCGGATGGGGCAGCATGCGCGCTACCTGCACACGCGCGCCGGGGTGCTGGCCTGGGACCTGCCTGCCCGGCCCGATCCACATGCCATGGATACAGCCCATTACCAGAAGCTGCTGCTGCGCGCGGCGTATGAAGTGCTGCAGCCGCTGGGAGTCACGGAAAGCCGGCTGTGGGAGGAGGCACTAGGATTAGGGAGCGCCCTCAAGCTGGAGGGGCTGGAGGTGATAGAATACAATAGAACACTGTTGAACGCGGATGGGACGGATATACGCGGTTTGTTGGAATTGGGGATGTGCATAACGGGGTAATACAGAGCAGCCATCCCAATTTGCCGGGGAGGAGAAAGGACAGGAGGGGTGGGTGACGTTTGGCAATGGAAAGGAGAAGCAGAGGTGTGTTTGCTAGGAGGGGTGCACACGGTGCCTTACGGCGCTAAGGGGTGCTGAGACCCTCACTGAGCGGGAGAAATGAAAAGAATAATCCGATTTGTTTGCGTCGCGGGATCTTTCCTGCTTCTAATAAGTTGCAGCAACAAAGCTTTGGCTATAGATAAGCGAAATTGCCCAATTGATCAAATGCTGTTGGACCACTCCAGCTATCCAACTGGCACAATCTTTGATACCCTAAACTCTCCGATAGCCGAAAAACCAAAGGAGTCAGCGGGCCAATCCGCTTATTATCATGATAGTTGGATGGATGAAATGGTGATTAGTTATCCATCAGCTGATCGGGCAAGGGAGAAACTTGATGAACGGCAGGGGGCGATTTTCCATCCAAGCGAAGTCCATGGAGAGTGGGAAGTGCTGCCTGTATCAAACCTGAACGACCTTTCGGCTGATCAATACAAGATCGCCTGCGGGAATGTGGTTAGTTTTGGAAAGCGTTGTTATCTGATTGGACAATACGAAGAGTATTATGTTTTCTTCCGTGCGGACATTTCCAACGATGGAATAACCCGCGAAATGTTTCGTGATCTTGTACTGAAAATAGATAATCGAATGTCCGCCTGCATCAACCAATAAGATATGGATTAACAGCCGGGGGGCCATTCAGTACGAGCCAGCCGCGCGACCTTGCATCAATCCGCGTTTTCCCGTATGCTTCGCGGCATGGAACTGGCACGCGCACTTAGGCTGATCCCTGCCACGAACCCGCAGCCCGAGGGGACGATCGCGTTCGCGGGCGCGGGCGGAAAGACGAGTGCCATCTTCCAACTGGCGCGCGCGCTGCTGAAGGAACGCTCGCGCGCGGTGGTCATCACGGCAAGCTCGCACCTTGGCACGTGGCAGACCTCGCTGGCGGACCGGCACGTGATCGCGAGCCGCGCGGAAGACCTGCTCATGCCAGAGGCGGGGGTCACGCTCTTCACGGGGGAGATCGAGGGAGACCGGACACTCCCCCTCCCGATAGACCTGCTCACACAATTGCATGAGATGTGCAAGGAGAAGGGGCTGCCGCTGCTTATTGAGGCCGATGGCTCACGGCAGAGGCCGCTCAAGGCGCCGAGGGAGCACGAGCCTCCCATCCCTGATTTCGTGGAGATGGTGGTCACAGTTGCCGGGCTGAGCGGGCTCGGAAAGCCGCTCACTGCGGAGAATGTCCACCGGCCGGAGGTATTCGGGAGCCTTGCGGGTCTGCACGAGGGAGAGACCATCACCGCGGAGGCGGTCCTGCGCGTGCTGGCGCACCCGGAAGGCGGGCTGAAGAACATCCCTGCACAAAGCCACCGGGTTGCGCTGCTCACTCAGGCGGATAC
>CAZSPX010000072.1:0-6444 GCA_964608885.1 uncultured Anaerolineaceae bacterium
ATCTCGGTGGGCAGAAATCCGCGGTGGTGGCGATCAATGCCCCCTCCCACGTGAACTGTGGTATTGTGCGCAAGAAAATGGAGAGTGAGAGCCTGACCCCGGGCCTGCACCAGATCCGCGGGGCCGACATCCGTCTGGCGGAACACGAGCTGCGCGTGCACGGGATTCAGGTCGCGGGGACCCCTTCGCGCAGCGAACTATGTGCTGGATGGGTCCAGGCTGGCTTTGACCTCTATGCCAGGCTGACGGGTATGGGATTCATCCCCAACCCTGCCGGCGACGCCTCACACCAGTGGCTGGAGACACATCCCCACGCTTCCTTCTGTGTGATGCTGGAACAGATCCCGCTGTCCAGGCTATCCCTGGAGGGACGCCTTCAACGCCAGCTTATCCTGTATGAGCGCGGGGTTCGCCTGAAGGATGCCATGGTCTTTTTTGAGGAGATCACCCGCTTCAAGTTGATGAAGGGTGTGCTCCCCATGGACCTGGTGTACAGCCCCGAAGGGCTGGATGTCCTGGCCGCCGCCTATACCGCCTGGCTGGCTGTGCATCACCCGGACCAGACCACCCGGGTGGGCGAGGCGCAGGAGGGCGAGATCACCCTCCCCGGGGTGCTAAAGTCGAAGTATCAGGCATGAGGATGACCTGTCCTGTGAATGCCCTCCGCAGCGGGAGGGCATTTTTTATTGCCGCAGACTCTTGCGAAATTGGACGGATGGTAAAATCTACACATTCTGACTCGTCGAGATGAATATGACCCCCGACCTTCAAGCACAAGCGATCAACACTCTTCGGTTCCTCTCAGCAGATGCCGTTCAGAAGGCGAACTCAGGCCATCCGGGCCTCCCCATGGGAGCCGCTCCGATGGCCTTTGTCTTGTGGACGCGCCACCTCCGCCACAACCCGCGCAATCCCGCCTGGCCGGGCCGTGACAGGTTTGTGCTCTCTGGCGGGCACGGCTCGATGCTCCTGTATTCCCTCCTTCATCTCACCGGTTACGATCTCTCGTTGGAGGAGCTGAAAAATTTCCGCCAGTTCGGCAGCCGGACGCCTGGCCATCCAGAGTACCGTCTCACCCCGGGCGTGGAGACGACCACCGGCCCGCTTGGCCAGGGGTTCGCGACCGGTGTCGGGATGGCGATCGCCGCAACTCATCTGGCGGCAGAGTTCAATCGACCGGGCTACAATCTTATAGATTCCTTCATTTATGCCATCGTGACGGATGGCGACCTGATGGAGGGCGTTGCCTCCGAGGCTGCTTCTCTCGCCGGGCATCTGCAGCTTGGCCGGCTGATCTACCTGTATGATGACAACCGCATCTCGATCGACGGTTCCACCGATCTGGCCTTCACGGAGGATCGTCTGGCTCGCTTCGCCGCGTATGGCTGGCATGTGCAGTCGGTGGCGGATGGTACCGATCTGGAGGCAATCGACCAGGCGATCCGGGCTGCAAAGCAGGACCCGCGCCCCTCATTGATCGGGGTTCGCAATATCATTGGTTATGGCGCACCGACCCGCCAGGGAACGGCGAAGGCCCACGGAGAGCCCTTGGGGGACGAGGAATTGAAGGCTGCCAAGGAAAATCTTGGCTGGCCCGTGGAACCCAGGTTTTTCATTCCGGATGAGGTGCGGGCGTTCTTCCGCTCCGCCGTAGACCGCGGGCAGAAGCTCGAGGATGAATGGAAGGCCCGGCGGGAGGCATACTGCCGAACCTTTGCTGAGAAGGGTGCGGAATTCCGCCGCCGCATGGAGGGCGAGTTGCCGGAAGGCTGGGAGGATGCCCTTCCCAGTTTCCCTGCCGATCCCAAGGGGGTAGCGACACGCTCCTCGTCTGGAAGGGTGCTGAACGCACTGGCGGCCAGGCTTCCTGAGCTGATCGGCGGCTCGGCAGACCTGGCTCCATCCAATAACACCATGATCGAGGGAAGCCCTGATTTTCAAAAGGGTACGCCTCAGGGCCGGAACTTCCACTTTGGGGTGCGCGAGCATGCCATGGGCGCTGCGCTGAACGGAATGGCTGTCTATGGGGGCGTGATCCCTTATGGCGGCACCTTCCTGATCTTCTCGGATTACGAGCGGCCTGCCATCCGCATTGCCGCATTGTCACACATCCCCTCCATTTTCGTTTTTACTCATGACTCCATCGGGCTGGGCGAAGACGGTCCCACCCACCAGCCTGTGGAGCATCTTGCCGCGCTGCGTGCCATTCCCAATCTGACCGTCATCCGCCCGGCGGATGCCAACGAGGTGGCCGAGGCCTGGCGGCTTGCGATCACGGACCGCAGGGAACCCACTGTCCTGGCTCTTACAAGGCAGGCTGTGCCAACGTTCGAGCGGCCTTCGGGCCCCACGGTGGAAAAAGGCGCCTATGTGCTCAAGGACTTCGGAGCAGAGCCAGAGTTGATCCTGATGGCTTCCGGCTCCGAGGTTGGGCTGATCTACGCAGCCGCCCAGGTGCTTCATGAGCAGGGCACGGCTGTGCGCGTGGTCTCGTTCCCCTCCTGGGAATTGTTCGAGAAGCAGGAGGAAACCTATCGGGAGTCCGTTCTTCCCGGCCACGTCACTGCGAGATTGGCGGTCGAGGCGGGTGTAGCCCAAGGCTGGGAGAAATATGCCTCCCATGTCATCAGCCTGGAGCATTTTGGCGCCTCGGCCCCCGGTAAGGTGGTGTTCGAGCAGTTCGGTTTCACGGTCGAAAACGTTGTGGAAAAGTCCCGGAAATTGATCAAGGGCTGAACCGCTGGAGATATCATTCCGGTGCGGCTGAGTAGTGTGGAGGAGCTTGATGAGAGTTGCAGTTGCCTGTGATCATGCAGGTTTTCCCCTGAAAGAGACCGTCTTGGAGGTGGTGCGCCTTGCGGGCCACGAGCCGGTCGATCTGGGGACGGACGGCCCGGAACCGGTGGACTTTCCGGATTTCACGCTGAAACTCGGCCAGGCGATCCAGTCGGGCCAGGCGGCACGGGGAGTGCTGGTGTGCGGCTCGGGCGTGGGGGCCTGCATCGCCGCCAACAAGATGAAAGGCGTCTACGCTTCGATCTGCCATGATACCTACTCCGCGGCGCAGGGTGTGCTGCATGACGACATGAACGTGCTGTGCCTGGGAGGCAGGGTGATCGGACCGGAATTGACGCGCGTGCTCGTGCTGGCTTTCCTGAATGCCAGCTATCTGGGGGACTCTCCCGGCGGCGAGAGGCTTGCCCGCCGGGTCGCGAAGATCCATGCCATGGAAGATGGCAGACCTGTCAGTGATTGAACGCGAGGTGAAAATGGACCCTATCAAGAAGCTTACCAATTTGGGACAGTCTCTCTGGTATGACAACATCCAGCGCCGGCTGCTGCAAAATGGCGGAATGCAGGCCATGATCGAACTGGGAGAGATCCGCGGAGTGACCGCCAACCCCACGATCTTCAATAATGCCATCGCCAAATCCACCGATTACGACTCGGCCATCATCCCGCTGGCCTGGGCCGGTTGGGATGCTGAGAAGATCTTCTGGCAGCTCGCCGTGGAGGACATCCAGGCTGCGACCGATCTGTTCCTGCCTCTTTTCGAAGAGACCAACGGCGGCGATGGGTACGTCAGCCTGGAGGTCAGCCCGGACATTGCGCATGACACGGAGGCTTCGATCGCCCAGGCCCAGCAGCTGTGGGCGCGGGTGGCACGGCCCAACCTGATGGTCAAGATCCCGGCCACGGCGGAGGGCATCCCGGCCATCCGAAAAGCAACCGCGGCGGGTGTGAACGTGAACATCACGCTGATCTTCTCCCTCAAGCGCTACGCCCAGGTAATGGAGGCTTACTTGAGCGGGCTGGAGGACCGGCTGGCAGCGGGACATTCCATCCGCTCGATCGCCTCGGTCGCTTCCTTCTTTGTTTCGCGCGTGGATAGCAAGGTCGATCCGCAATTACCGGAAGGCTCCGAGCTGCGCGGCAAGGCAGCCATCGCCAATGCCAAACTTGCCTACGATGAGTTCCTGAAGACCTTCCGGGGGGAACGCTGGGAGAAGTTGAAAGCACAGGGGGCGCGGCTCCAACGGCCCCTCTGGGCCTCGACGAGCACCAAGAACCCGGACTACCCCGACCTCCTGTATGTGGATAACCTGATCGGTCCGGATACTGTCAATACGGTTCCACCTGCCACGCTGGATGCCTTCAAAGACCACGGGAGGGCCGAGGTCACGCTGACGCGGGGGGTGGAGGTGGCCCGCCGGCAGCTGGAGGAGCTGGAGCGCAAGGGTATCTCGATGGATAAGGTGACACAAGAGTTGGAGGACGAAGGTGTGAAATCCTTCTCCGAGTCCTTTGCCAACCTTTTCGCGGTCATCGATGAGCGCAGGAAGAAGGCCCTCGCACAGTTAGGCCCGCTCGCGGGGCCTGTCGAAAAGCGCATCACACATCTCGAGACCCAGGAGCTTTCTCAACGGTTGTGGGAGCGAGACGTCACCCTCTGGGCGCCTGACTCCGCCCGCCAGGCGGAGATCGGGGTCCGCTTGGGCTGGTTGGATCTGCCCGGCTCATCCCGGCTGGCGATCCCCGATATCAAAGCCTTTGCGGACGAGATCCACAAGGCGGGGCTGAAGAAATATCTGGTTCTGGGGATGGGCGGCTCGTCGCTCGCCCCCGAGGTGATCGGCCACTTCGCTGCCAGCAAGGAGTATCAGCTGGCGATCCTCGATTCCACGGACCCGGCCCAGGTCCTGGCCGCGGCGCTGGAATATCCCCCGGCGCAGACCCTCTATATCGTCTCCAGCAAGTCTGGCGGTACTTCAGAGGTGATGGCGGCCTTCGAATACTTCTGGGAGCTTTCCGGTAAGGATGGCTCGCATTTTGTTGCCATTACGGATCCGGGCACGTCGCTGGAGACCCTGGCCGTGGAGCGTCGTTTCCGGCGCCTCTTCGGCGCGGACCCGAATGTGGGCGGGCGCTATTCGGCCCTGACCCACTTCGGCCTGGTCCCTGCGGCGCTTCTCGGGTTGGATTTGACCCAGCTTCTTGACCGCGCTTCTCAGATGCGGAAGGATTCGGGCGGCATGGACAAGGGCCGTACGGCAGTTTGCAGGAACCCCGGGATCGCCCTGGGTGTGATCCTGGCGGAAGCTGTGCTCCACGGGCGGGACAAGCTCACGGTCCTTGCAGACGCGCCCTTGAATTCCTTTGGCTCCTGGCTGGAGCAGCTCATCGCCGAATCCAGCGGCAAGGAGGGCAAGGGCATCATCCCGGTTGATCTTGAGCCGGTTGCAGATCCCGCCCTTTACGGGGATGACCGGCTGTTCGTTTACCTGCGAAGAACTGGCGAGTCTGATGCGGCGGTTTCGGCACTGCGCGCTGCGGGATTTCCCGTGCTTGAATTTCACATGGCGGATGCTTATTCCCTGGGGGCGGAGTTCTTCCGTTGGGAGCTTGCCACGGCCGTGGCTTGCCATATCCTGGGGGTGGACGCCTTCGACCAGCCGGATGTCCAGGATGCCAAGGACCGCACGAAGGCCAAGATCACCGAATTCCAGTCCAAAGGCAGCCTTCCCGAGAAAGACCTGGTCTTGCTTGAATCGGGCGGCAGTGCCCTCAAGGAGTTCCTTGCCTCGGCACGCGCCGGAGATTACATTGCCATCAATGCCTATCTGCCGCGCAACGAGGCCATGACCACGGCCCTGACCACGCTTAGGACAATGATCCGCGAGCAGACCCATTGTGCCACTACGGTCGGGTTTGGGCCGCGGTTTCAGCACTCGACGGGCCAGCTTCACAAGGGCGGTCCGGACACCGGCCTGTTCCTGCAGATCGTGGCTGATCCGGTTGAGGATGTGAAGATCCCGGCCCAGGGAATGACCTTCGGGACGCTCGAGCGTGCGCAGGCCCTGGGAGACTATGAGGCGCTGACCTCCCGCGGCCGCAGAACCCTGCGGCTTCACCTTCCGGAACCCTCTGCGGTGCGCGAACTGGCAGCCCTCCTCCAGCCTGCGCACGGATAGGCACACATCGTGGCGAAATTGCTGGATCTTAAATGTGTGGCTTGCCGCGGTGGAGAGCCTGCCGCCACGGCCGCCGAGATCGAGGAATATCGTCCCCAGGTGCCGGAATGGCAGATCGTGGAAGTGGATGGGATCCAACATCTGCGCCGGGTCTTCAAGTTCAAGGATTTCGCTGCAGCTCTGGACTTCACGGACCGCGTGGGTGCCATTGCCGAGTCTGAAGACCACCATCCACGCTTGGTCACAGAGTGGGGGAAGGTGACCATCGATTGGTGGACGCATGTGATCAAGGGGCTCCATCGTAACGACTTCATCATGGCGGCCAGGACAGACCAGCTGGCCGGATAAAAAAAGACAGCAGCAGCCATACCTGGCTGCTGCTGTTCGAGATCCTTTAGGATCGTTTGGTTTTCAGCCCGCTGCTAGGGACTCAGGGGTTGATTCAGGCTGGACATCGGCGGGGTGTGGAAGG
>CAZSPX010000072.1:6544-11853 GCA_964608885.1 uncultured Anaerolineaceae bacterium
GGACATCGGCGGGGTGTGGAAGGAGCGGTCCACGGGTCTGTAGTCTGACATGGGGGGCGTGTGGAAGGAATTATCTACGGGCTTGTAGTCAGACATCGGCGGGGTGTGGAACGAGCGATCCACGGGCTTGTAGTCGGACATCGGGGGAGTGTGGAAGGACAGGTCCTTTTCGGCGGCTCCGCTTGTCCGTGCGGCAGCATCTTGAATGACGAGGGAGGCGCCTGCCACCAGCAGAACGACGGCCAACAGTTTGATCGAGCGATTGATGTTCATTTCAGTCTCCTATTTGAATTGGTTGAACTATCCCTAGTCTACAGCCTGCCCTCTTGCGAAACTTGACATTTTTCCCCGGAAAATTCCCCAATATGGGATGTCTCCGGTATACTTGCAGGGAGAATATTGGTACCCGCGGGTCTTCGAGAGGTTGAAAGTGAGCCGTACTGCGGTCGCTCCGGATCAATTCACCACATTCGGCGAGCTGCTTAAATACCTGCGCCGTCGCGAAGGTCTCACCCAGCGTGAGCTTTCCATTCTGGTCGGTTACAGCGACACCCAGATCAGCCGCATTGAGAAGGATACCCGGGTGCCCGATGCCGCCACGCTCAAGGCCCTTTTTGTCCCCGCCCTGCACCTTGAACAGGATGCCGAATGGGTTGCCAGGCTTCTGGAGCTTGCCGGGCAGGGCCGGCATTTGGAGCTTCCTGAGGCCGGGACCGCAGCTTCGCCGAACAATCTCCCCGTTTCCCTGACCACCTTCGTCGGGCGCGAGCATGAACAGCAGGCCGTCCTTCAGTTAATGGGCGGTCATCGTCTGGTGACGCTCTCCGGACCCGGTGGGATCGGAAAGACCCGCCTCTCTCTGAAGGTGGCTGAACGGCTGATGGGGGATTTTCCGGATGGTGTCTGGCTCGTGGAGCTGGCGCCTCTGGCCAGCCCCGAGTTGATATTCCAGACCATGGCCGCTGTCCTGGGGATCACCGCCCAGTCTGCGGTTTCAGAAACCGATCAGCTGATCAATTTCCTGCGCTTCAAGAAGATCCTCCTCATCCTCGATAACTGCGAACACCTGCTCGACGCCTGCGCTCGATCGGCGACTGCGATCCTGGAGCACAGCCCAAACCTGAAGATCCTGGCTACCAGTCGCCAGGTGCTTGGCATCCCTGGCGAGATCCAATACCAGGTGCCGGCGCTTGGATTGCCGGACGTGAACGAGACCCTGGGGCGGATCATGGAATATGAGTCGGTGCGGCTGTTCGTGGAACGTGCCGGCCTTGCACGCGCGGATTTCAGCCTGACCCTTGAGAACGCCCCCTCGATCATCCGGATCTGCTCCCGCGTGGATGGGATCCCGCTGGCGATTGAGCTGGCCGCCGCGCGCGTCAATATGTTCACCACCGAGGAGATCGCCGCGCGGCTCGAAGGAAGTTTCAACCTGCTTACCGGCGGCAGCCGGACCGCCCTGCACCGGCAGCAGACTCTGCGCGCCTCCATTGATTGGAGTTGGGACCTGCTCTCCGAGGCTGAGCATTCCCTGATGCGCCGACTGACCGTCTTCGCGGGCGGCTGGACATTGGAGGCTGCGGAATCCGTCTGCAGCACGAATGGGGCTGGATCGGCCGACATTCTGGATGACCTTTCGCAGTTGGTGGCAAAATCGCTGGTGATCGTGGACCGCTCCGGGCGCGAGACGCGTTTCACCTGCCATGAAACCATCCGCCAGTACGCCCATGAAAAGCTGGTGGAAGCGGGTGAGGAGGAAATGATCCGTCGCAGGCATCTGGATTATTTCCTGGGTCTCTCCGAGACGGCGGAGCCTGCGTTGCACGGCCCCCAGCAGGTGGAGTGGTATGAACGTTTGAATGAAGAGCGCGATAACTTCCGTGCCGCACTGGAATGTGCGTCCGGCTCGGATCTGGAGGCCGGGCTGTACCTCTCGGCAAGGTTGTTCGGCTACTGGCTGTATTACGATCTGCGCGAGGGCCTGCGCTGGGTCACCGAGTTTATTCAAAGGCCGGAATCGGTTTCCTTCCCGCACGGACGCGCCAAGGCATTGCAGGTCATGGGAGGCATCCACTGGTATTTCCAGCAGTTTGAGACCGCGCATTCCATCTTTGAGGAGAGCCTGGCCTTGTTTCGCAGACTGGGTGACAGGCAGGGAGAGATCGATGCCCTGCTTTCGATGGGCGGCACGCTGCAGTTCTTGAAGGGCATGAAGGAGGGGGAAGACTACCGGATGGAGGCGCTGGCCCTGTCCAGGGACATGGGCGATATTTGGAGGCAGGCGCTGACCCTGGAAGTGCTGGGCTGGGACCGCCGGGATCCTGGGCGGTCGCGCACCTACTGGGAGGAAGCCCTGCGGCTTTTTCGCCAGCTGGGAGACTGGCGCGACCTGGAGCGTACGCTTGGCATCTTCGGTTTTACTCTTCTTTCCAATAACGAGATCGAGGCCGCTCGGAATTACCTGGACGAAGCCCTCCAGGTAAATCAGCGCACCAATGACCGGCGCAACCTGGAATTCATTCTGACCGGGAAAAGTCTGCTGGCCCTGATCCACGGTGAATATAATCAGGCACGCGCCTTTTTGCAGGAGAATATCGATATCCAGGAAGAGATTGGGAACCGGATGGGGTATCTGTGGGGACGTGCCCGCCTGGGATTTGTTGCCTTTCGAAGTGGGAATTTGGCCGAGGCGGGACAGCTTCTTTCCAGCGCGATCCGGGAGTTCCATGCGGACCAGAACAGGAGCGGCATGGCCTATGCTCTGGATAAGATGGCGGGTCTTTGCGTTCTTCAGAAAAGACCTGAAACCGCCGCGCAGTTGATCGGTTGGTCCGATGCGGTCCGCGCTGAGGTGGGCGACCCCCGCCCGCGCCTTGAGCAGGCGGACCTGGATCGGGACATCTCAACGATCAAGAAAAAACTCGGCGCGGCCCCCTTCAAGAGGGCTTATGAAGCGGGTCGGGATATGACCCTCGACGATGCCGCTGCCGCGGCGCTCGGTTCGAAGATCTAACGAGAGAGCTTTTGATATGAATTGGTATTGGCCGGGTCGCTGAATGATTGACTCCCACCTCCAAATATGCTAACGTTATGGTGTGTATAAGCGGAGAGTTCTCTCCAGTGATCGCCCTGCAAGCATCACTGAAGCTGGACCCACGTTCTTGGGCTGATATTCCTTACCGATGTGTTCCGGGAATATCAGTTTTTTTGTTGGATGCAGAAATTCACTCTATAGCTCCCCGGAGGTAAACATGCAGAAAAAACATCACTCTGGTGTGTGGGTGAAATTACTTCTGGCCGGAACTCTCCTGATTTCGGCGATCGGCTGCGGGGCACCGGCTTCGGAGACCGCAATGGCCCCCACGGAAGGAGCCCCCTCGAGCTCGCCCTCGAGCATCACGATCGTGATCCCTGAAGAGCCGCCGGACTTCAACGCCCTGGTGAGTGACACCGGCTATGACGCCCTGGTCATGAAGATGGTGCTGCTCGGCATGACTGCTGTGGATGCGGACAGCAGCGTCTTCCCGGTGCTTGCCGCGGACCTGCCGACGGAAGCCAACGGGGGGGTGGTGAACACCGCCGATGGCGGGATGGATGTCACCTGGAAGATGCGGGACGATATCAATTGGTCGGATGGCACGCCGGTGACTGCGGACGATGTGATCTTCACCTACGAGGCCATGATGGATCCGGATACGGGCACATGGTTCCCCGGCAGCGACCTGGTCACTGGCGTGGATAAGCTGGACGATCACAGTTTCGTTGTCCATTTCAGCGGTATCTATCCCTCCTACCTGACCCTGTTCGGCGGCCGGCAGATCGTCATCTGGCCGGCTCACTATTGCAAGGCGGAGCAGGGCTTTCAGAACTGGGACTGCGCCCGACAACCCTTGAGCGACGGCCCGTACCTGCTCAAGGAGTGGGTCACGGGCGATCACCTGACCTTCGAGAAGAACCCGGGATATTATGAAGCGGGCAAACCGAAGATCGACCAGGTCATCGTCAAGGTCGTGCCAGATGCGACCGTCCGCACCACCATGATGCGTCAGGGCGATGCGGATGTATTGATGTGGGCCACGGAACAGGTGGCGGATGAGCTGAAGAATGACCCCGAGGTAAGGCTCAGCATCAGCCCGACCGCTCGCTTCGTGATGCGGCTTTTCCTGAACCTGGCAGCCAAGGGCTCGATCGATCCGGTCGCGGAACCCAGCCCGTTCTTCTCGGATGTCCGTGTGCGCCAGGCGATCCGTTCCGCCATTGATGTCGACGCGATCACCGGTTCGGTCTGGTATGGATATGCACAGCCGGTCTGGTCCGAGTTCTTCCGGCCTCCCTATGCCTGCAACATTCCCCGCCCGAAATTCGATCCCGAGGCCGCGAAGGCCCTCCTGGAGCAGGCCGGCTGGACCGACACGGATGGAGATGGGATCCGGGAGTGCAATGGCTGCCAGAATGCGGAGCCGGGGACCAAATTCCAATTCGAGCTGACCACCTATTCCGAATATGGGGAGCCGCTCGTCCTGACCCAGCAGCTGATCGCCGAGAATCTCAAGGCGGTGGGCATCCAGGCGGACCTCTCACAGATCCAGGGGAGCGTGATGTGGGCGGATTCTGCCAGCGGCGGCACGGAGCAGTCCGGGAACTTTGAGGTGGACCTCTATGATGACGGGTATGCCGGTGTGGACCCGACCGATTTCATCTGGCAGTATTACCACTCGGATTCGGCTCAGCTCGACAACGGCTGGAATGTTGGCCGCTGGATCAACCCCGAATTCGATGGGTATCTGGACGAAGCCTACACCCTCAACGAGGCCGACCGCCAGGCCGCCTTTTGCAAGATGGCTGCCGTCCTGGACAAGGAACTGCCGGAGATCCTGCTGTTCTCCACGATCAATGCGGATGCCTACTCTTCCCGTCTGAGCGGGGTACAGGCGAATGTCAACAGCGTGGTGAGCTGGAACGTGGCTGACTGGGCGCTGACCCGCTGACCGACCAGGGGGATGGAGGCCGCAGGGCCTCCGTCCCATGCATTGAGGCATATTGACACAGTATATTGCCCGCCGACTCCTGCAGGCCCTTGGGATGCTGCTCCTGTTGAGCGTTGTTTTCTTTGCGCTCGTCAACCTGGCACCCGGCGGGCCGCTTTCCGGTTACGGGGATTCGCGCCATATCCCCCCGGAGCGCGTCGCGCAGCTTAAGCGCCAGCTGGGATTGGATAAGCCCCTTCCGCTCCAGTACGTTGTCTGGCTGGTGGGCAACGATTGGATGAGGATCGATTCGGATGGCGATGGCCTGCCGGATTCAGGTGG
>CAZSPX010000073.1:0-11760 GCA_964608885.1 uncultured Anaerolineaceae bacterium
CAGCATGGGCTTGAGCATGTTCCCGGCATCCATGGCGCCTTCCGCCGCCCCCGCGCCCACCACGGTGTGCATCTCATCAATGAACAGGATGATCTCACCGGATGATTCGGTGACCTCTTTCAGGACCGCCTTGAGACGCTCCTCGAACTCGCCGCGGTATTTGGCTCCCGCCACCAGCGCGCCCATGTCCAGCTGGATCAGGCGCTTCCTCTTCAGGCCTTCGGGCACATCGCCGTTGACGATGCGCTGGGCCAGCCCTTCCACGATGGCGGTCTTGCCCACACCCGGCTCGCCAATGATGGCGGGGTTGTTCTTGCTGCGGCGTGAGAGGATCTGGATGACGCGCCGGATCTCTTCATCCCGTCCGATGACGGGATCGAGCTTGCCCTTGCGAGCCATGTCGGTCAGATCACGGCCGTATTTCTCCAGTGATTGGTAGGTGGATTCGGGATTCTCGTTCGTGACGCGCTGCGAGCCGCGCACCGACTTCAGCGCCTTGAGGATGGCATCCTTTGTCAGGCCGTAGGTGGCCAGCCGTTTTCCCTCGGAAGAATCGCTGAGGGCCAGCAGCAGGTGCTCGGTGGAAACATAATCGTCCTGCATGCCTTTGGCGTAGCGCTCGGCGCCGCTCAAAAGCTCGGCAGTGGAGGGGGCCAGGCCGATCTCTACATTGGTACCCTGGATCTTTGGCCGCCGGTCCAGCTCGTTTTGCAATTCGCTGCGCAGGGCTTCCACGCTGCCCGAGACGCGCGTCACAATGGCCGGGACCACGCCCTGTTCCTGGCGGATGAGGGCCAGCAGCAGGTGGGCCGGCTCGATGCTCTGGTGCTGGTGGTCGCGGGCGATCTCCTGCGCCTGGAACACCGCTTCTTGTGATTTTTGTGTGAATTTGTCAAGATTCATAGGCTTGCTCCGTTCATTAAGGTTGCCCACCGTGAGAACCCGGCGGTTATATATGAAATTGTAGGCATTTAATGTCTGAGGGACATTGGCGCAAGGTTAGAGGAGGGTTAGCAGGCTGGGACTCCCGGTTCGTATGGCGGTACTTCCAGGCCTCTGGTGACAAATGGCACATGACTTGCAGGCGGAAAATCTGTATATTGAGAGAGAAAACCATGGGGGCCGCCGCTTGTCCTGTCATTCTGTAAAATGGAGGATTGCATGGCTGAAGGCCGCAAGAAAATGACTCTGCCCGGTCTGTTCAAGTTGGTCGCCGAGGGGAAGCCGCTCACCTGGCTGACCTGCTATGACTATCCCACCGCCTACTTCCAGGAGCAGGCCGGCATCGACATGATCCTGGTGGGTGACAGCCTGGGCATGACCATGCTCGGCTACGATTCCACCCTGCCCGTCACCATGGATGACATGATCCGTCACAGCGCCGCGGTGCGGCGCGGCGCGCCGAACGTCTGGCTGGTGGGGGATATGCCTTACATGAGCTACCAGCCCTCGGTGGAGACCGCCATCCGCAACGCGGGTCGTTTCATGGCCGAGGCGGGCTGCGATTCGATCAAGCTCGAGGGCGGCGCGGAGATGGCCGACCGCATCGCTGGCATTGTCCGCTCGGGCATCCCGGCCATCGGGCACCTGGGACTCACCCCACAGAGCGCCAGCGCGCTGGGAGGCTTCCGGCTGCAGGGCAAGGGGGCCGCGCAGGCCAAAAAGATACTGGATGACGCCAGGGCGCTGGAGGAGGCAGGCGCCTTCTGCATCCTGCTGGAAATGGTCCCTGACCGTCTGTGCCAGCTCATCACCGAGCGGGCCAAGCACTGCATTATCATGTCACTGGGCTCGGGGCCGCATGCCCATGGCCAACTGCTCATCTACCACGACGCGTTCGGGCTGTACCCGCGCTTCAAGCCGCGCATGGCCAAGGTCTTTGCCAATGCAGGAGCGGTCATCAGCGAAGGCTTGAGCGCCTATGTCCGCGAGGTCACTGACAAGACCTTCCCCGCGCCTGAGAACTGGTTCGGCATGCCCGACGAGGAGTATGCCGAGCTCCTGCGAATGCTCGACCTTGAGCCTGAGAAAGCCTGAGAAGGGAGACACACATGACTGACCTGCAAACCCGCCTCCGGATCCCGCCCGCGCGGCTGGAGGCCCTCAATGACCTGCTGCTCAGCCCGGACAGCCGCGTGATCAACGATCTGCTGAAGGTGGTCGCCAAGTACGGTACGCCGGAAGAGATCAATGCCAGGGCGCGCGCCGCCCGGCAGCTCCCTGCCCTTCTGGAGGCTGTAAAGGCCGTCAAGCCCGAATACCTGGCCGACCTCCAGTGGCTGGCGGAACAGCGCGACCGCGGTGCATTTGTGAGCGTCGCGGACTACCGCCGGAGCGTGCTGGGTGAGAAG
This sequence comes from uncultured Anaerolineaceae bacterium, assembly GCA_964608885.1. Lineage (GTDB taxonomy): Bacteria > Chloroflexota > Anaerolineae > Anaerolineales > Villigracilaceae > JACPVF01. The sequence goes on from CAZSPX010000073.1 coordinate 2,352, forward strand.
GCTGCCGGCGCCCGCTTCAAGGACGAGTCCGCGGTCACGCTCGAGATCAGTGCGCTGCAATACTTCCCGTGGGTGATCGAGGCTGCCAGGAAGGCCATTGCAGAAAGGTCACTGATGCCGGGGCGCTGGATCAAGGTCCGCAAGATGAAGGAACAGGAAGCGGACGGCGATCTGCCGGCCATCGCGGCAGCCATGGAGATCATTGGCGCCAGCTACGTCGAGACGCTCGATACCAAGGGAACCGACGGCTCCAACATCCACCTGAACGGGCCGGAGACCATCACCGGCTATTTCGGCGGCATTGGCCAGCCAAACGACCATGCCCTGCTCTGGCTGGATGAGTTCTTGTATTACTACACCACCTACGGCGTGCAGCAGGTGCTGAACTTCAATGCAGGTACCATTCTGTTGGGCTTCCTGCTCTACCGGCTGGGTGTGGACATTGAATTCAAGATCTCGGTGTTCTTCGGCAGCGACAATCCCTACCACGCCTCCTGGATCCTGATGGCCGCAAAGCTGTTCTCGCGTGAGGACGGCACCACCCCCCTGATCGGCTTCAACTGGAGCAATTCGGTCAATAACCAGACCCTTGAGACGACCGCCGAAGTGCGCAAGGCCCTGGGGTTCGAGCAGGTGGTGCGCTTCGAACATCACATCACCGAGACCTGGAAGAGCATCGTTCGCCAGCCCTATGATCGCCGCCAGGAACTTGTGCAGCTTGCGGACCATGTGGCCAACATCTCCGCCAAGCATGAGGGCGGCGATCCGGAAGTGGAGCCGGGGCACTCTCATCCCTCCGATATCCTCGACTATTTCCGCGAGAAGCAGGAGGTCATCGCCAGCGGCGACTGGGACTGCCTGCGGCTCAACTTCCTGGATAAGTTCGATGCGCTCAACCACACGGCGCGCGACCTTACGAAGAACGGGCTGAGCTTTGTGGCCGCCCGGAACCTTCATAAGTAGGATAATGTCATACGATCAGAAAGAGGCAGGCGGTTCAGCTTGCCTCTTTTTGTATCCTATTTCACAAACGACACTCCGGGATTAGAATGGAACCGGAAGCCATACTCATTATGGAGGATGACCATGAAGAAGGCTTTTTTGAATGTTCTCCTTGGCGGTGCTGCCCTTTTGCTCCTCATTCAATTGATCCCCTTCGGGCGCGACCATACTAATCCACCCGTGGTTCAGGAGCCGCGGTGGGATAGCCCGCAAACGCGCCAGATGGCAAAGGAGCATTGTTTCCAGTGCCATAGTAATGAGACCACTTGGCCCTGGTACAGCAATATTGCACCCGCCTCCTGGCTGATCTACAATGATGTAGCCGAAGGCCGGCACAAATTCAATTTTTCCGATTGGGGCAACCGGCCCGGGGAATTGGATGAAATAGTTGAGCAGATTGACCGGGGAAGCATGCCCCCGATCCAGTATTGGATCTTCCACCCATCCTCGCGCCTCACCACCGATCAGAAAGCGGCCTTTATCAAAGGCCTGCAGGCCACGGGCGGAATGGTTGGGCTGCCAAAGTAAAAAGTCGATCTTGGGAGGGGGAAGGATATCTGCGGTTCGTACATGCTGAGGGGAGTGATCCCCTCTGGTATCGGACGCGACCCGCGCCCGTTATAATCCCGGGTACCCTGCACCTGGGATCTTATTGATCGAGGCCCTTTACTAGGCTCCAAGGAGGAGACCATGCCAGCCCTGCGCGTCCCATCCGCCAGTATTGATGAATACATCTCCGGCTTCCCCGGGGAAGTCCAGGCGATCCTGCAGAAGATCCGCCTCCTCATCCGCCAGAACGCGCCGGGCGCTCAGGAAGCCATGAAATACGGCATCCCGACCTTTATACTGAACGGGAACCTGGTGCATTTCGCAGCCTTTGCCCACCATATCGGGTTCTATCCCACACCCCCGGCGCTGGTGAAGTTCAAGAAAGAGCTTTCCGGCTATAAAAGCGCGAAGGGCTCGGTACAGTTCCCGCTGGACCAGCCGATCCCCTATGACCTGATCGTCAGGATCGTGAAATTCCGGGTGCAGGAAGCCGCGGCGAAGGCCGGGATCCGAGCAAAGAAAAAATAGCCCGGCCGTTTTTTCTCATTTGACAGGGGGCAAATTTCGTGCTAATATGTCGTTGTACGACATATGCTTTAGGGGTGGCCCGGGGGCCTTTTATCGTCGTTTTCCATCGCCTGCTCTTTTTCATTCACACAGGGAGGGATTCATGCCAGATCAGAACCGGATTGATTCAGGGCCCTCGCAGGTGGAGGGCCGGGGCGGGTTCGCCCAGGGCTGCCTGGACAGGCTGTATAAGAATGCCCTGCTGATCATCATTGTGCTGTTGGTGGGAGGCACGCTCTTTTCGCTGGCGCGCGCCGCCATTTACAAAGTGCGCCCCTATGAGCGGGGCCTGCACCTGCGGGGCGGGCGCTTTGTCGGCCTCGACGAACCCGGCTGGCATGTGCAGATCCCCTTCGTGGATACGGTCATCCAGGTGATCGTCATCGAGCGCTCCGGGACGATTGACCAGCTGGCAGCCATGACCGCAGATGATGTGACCATGGATATCTCGCTGCTCTACACTTACCGGGTGGCGGACCCCGTGCGTTATCAGTTGGAGGTTCTGGACCCCGACGCCATCGTGGCCGGGTTTGTCCAGGGCACGCTGAGAGATGTGGTCAATACCCGGAAGATGGATGATGTGCTGCACAGCCGCGCCGCCATCAACCAGGAAGTGATGAAGGTCCTCCAGGAAAGGGAGGACCAGTACGGCGTGAAGTTCATCCTGGTGCAGATCCAGAGTGCCTCGCCGCCCTCCGAGGTGGTCAATGCAATCAAGGATCGCATGGTGGCGGTGCAGCGCCAGGAGCAGGCCGCCGCAGATGCAGCCCAGCAGCGCACCCTGGCAGACAGCCAGTTTTATGCCGCGCAAAAGCAGGCCGAGGGGGAGGCCTACCAGATCACCCGGCTGGCAGAGGCCCGGGCCGAAGCGGTGCGGCGCATCCTGCAGGAGCTGGAGGGCAAAGGGACCCTGGCGGAGCAGTATATCCAGGTGCTGCTGGCCCAGGAGTTGAGCCAGAACAGCAAGTGGATCATCACGGGCAACGGAACCTCGCCCATCATTGATTTGCGCGACGTCTCGCCTAACCCGGTTACACCGTGATCATTTAATAACCGCTGGAAGATCAAAAGGGAGCCGGACTACCCAGTCCGGCTCCTTTGCATCCCGGCTGAACCCGTATCAGAGCCCGGCGCGAACCAAAAGGATTCGAAAATTCCGCAGGGAGCGGGTATGATTTGCATCCACGGGTCGTTTAAAGTCCAAGAGCCCGCATATTGTTTCAAGGAATCATAAGCATGCCTGCGTATACCCACCCGCCCTTATCTGTTACCTGGAAGCAGGTGAACGCATTCCGCCTTGCACGCCATCACCTGTCGGAGCGCGCCCCCGCCAGGGATCTCCTTTCGGTTGTGAGGGACATGGGATGCGCACAGGCGCAATTGCTCCCGGCGGCCCAGGTCTCGCTCCGGGCGAGGGTACAGGGTCTCGAGATCGCAGATATTGATAAAGCCCTGGAAAAAAGGACCCTGGTCAAGGCGGCCTGCATGCGCCGGACCCTGTTCCTTGTGCCCTCGGGGGACCTGGCGGTTTTTGTGCGCGGGGCAGCGCGCCGGGCCGGGAGGGAGGTTCATTGGGCGCGCGGCAAGGGACTCCCTGAACGTACGATTGATGCGGCTATCGATGCGGCGCTTGCCGTTCTGGACGTGCCGCGTACCCGCCCTGAGATCGCCGAGCGTGTGAGCCGTGCCCTGGGTGTGCAGGGACAGGCCATTCACGGAGGGGGGTGGGGCCGCCGGTCGAAGGTCGCCGCGGTCCCGGTTGGGCATCTGATCTACCCGGTGGTGGACCTGCTGCACCTTGTAGGCACACGCGGAGTGGTCTGTTATGGCCCGCCGCGCGGAAGCGAGCCGACCTTCGTCCGCGCCGACGCCTGGATCCCCCGCTGGCGCGATGTGCCTGCCGAACAGGCGGAAGACCACCTATTGCGCCTATACCTGCGGGCCTTTGGCCCGGCCGCCGCCGAGGACTTTTCCATGTGGACGGGGATCGGGTTCAGAGACGCCCGCGCCATCTGGAGCCGCGCGGGAACCCGTCTGGCCGAGGTTCGCTTGGAGGGTCGTAAGGCGGCAGTCCTTCGCGAGGACCTCGATGAGCTGGCGCAGGCAGGTTTCGACTGTCCGCTGGTGCGCCTGCTGCCTTATTTTGATTCCTATGTCCTCGGCCACTGGGAGCGCGAGCATCTCGCCCCCGTCCAGCACCGCCCGAAGATCTACCGCCCGCAGGGATGGATCTCCCCGGTGGTCCTTGTGGACGGCCGCGCCGCGGGCGTATGGTCGCACGCGCGCCAGGGGAACCTCCTCAATATCCAGGTGTCCGGTTTCGACCCGCTCAAGCCTCGCATCAGATCCCTCATTTATGAAGAAGCGCAGGACGTTGCCCGGTTCCTCGGGGCTTCGAACGTCGAAATTCGCTATGAGTGAAAGAACAAAGAGCCGGATCTTTGCGCCCGGCTCTTTGTTGGATCGGGGATTCTACGGCGGGCAGGTTTCGGCAGGGGTCCAATAGCCGAGCGTTGACAGGGCAGGGATGGTGGCTGTGCGTGTGCAGCTCAAGACACCGCTGCTGTCGTAATACTTGATCGTGATGCTGGCGGGGCTGGCCTCGGTGTTCTGGACATAGAAGGCGGCATTGTATGAGCCTCCGAAGGCTGCCCGGAACAACATCGGCAGGTTGAAGTTCAATCCGCCCCCAGTGAAGCCGTTGTATGTGGTGACCTGCGGGCCGACGTGCGGCCGCCCCACACTGACCAGCGGCTGGTTTGAGGTGACGATCACGCCTCCCACCCAACCGGGTGGCAGGGAACCGCTGTCACACGTTTCAGAAGGCACCCAGTAGCCCCTGGAGGCCAGCGGAGCGATGGTATCGGTCTTCGTGCAGTTCAGCGTCCCGGTGCTGTCGTAATATTTGATCGTGACAGTGGCGGGGTTGCTGGCATGGCTGTTCTGGAGGTAGAAAGCCGAGTTGTACGAGCCTCCGAAGGCTCCCTTGAAGAGCATGGGGACATGGGCAGTAAGCCCGCCGGAGGAGGCCCCATTGTAGGAGGTGATCTGCGCGCCGATGTGAGGCCGCCCCACCCCCACAATGGGTTGATCGGAGGTCACAACCACGCCTCCCACCCAGCCGTCAGGCAGGGAACCGCTGTCACACGTTTCAGAAGGCACCCAGTAGCCCCTGGAGGCCAGCGGGGGGATGATGTCAGCCTTCGTGCAGTTCAGCGTCCCGGTGCTGTCATAGTATTTGATCGTGACACTGGCCGGGTTGCTGCCATGGGTGTTCTGGAGGTAGAAGGCCGAGTTGTACGAGCCTCCGAAGGCTCCTTTGAAGAGCATGGGGATGTAAGATGTCAGGCTGCCGGCGGAGAAGCCGTCATAGGTCAGCACCTCGGCGCCGATGTGCGGGCGTCCGACCGCCGCAATGGGCTGGTCGGAGTTGACCAGCACGCCGCCGACCCAGCCGGAGGGGAGGGAGCCGCTGTCGCAGGTTTCGGAAGGCACCCAGTAGCCCCTGGAGGCCAGCGGGGCGATGGTATCGGTCTTCGTGCAGTTCAATGCCCCGCTGCTGTCGTAATATTTGATGGTGACATTGGCGCTGTTCGCGGCGTTGATGTTCTGGAGGTAGAAAGCCGAGTTGTAGGCACCTCCGAAGGCGCCCTTGAAGAGCATCGGGAGATAGACGCTCAGGCTGCCCGAGGGGAATCCCGCATAGGAGGCGACCTCATCTCCCACGTGCGGGCGTGCCACGGCCACCACGTTCCTGTTCGAAGTGATCGTAACGCCTCCCACCCAGACAGGCGTGTAATTCTGGTTGCCCAGGTCGCTGATCAGGTTCGAATAGGACCGGGCGGCAGGGCTGAACGTGAAGCCGGTGCGCGTTGGAGTGACCGTCCCCGACCAGCCGGCAGGCACAGTAATGGAATAATTGCCGCTTGAATCGGAGGATACCGTTTTGGGGGTCTCATCGATGTAGCTCAGGGTCACACCTGCCAACCCCGCATTCCCTTTGAGGGTGACGTAAGGCTCCTGGTACTGGATCTGGTAGATCTTCCCGGTGTTGTAGTCGGCCACATATAACTCTCCCTGTTCGTCCTCGCCAAAGGTCGTAATGCTATAGGCGGTATCTGCGAGCTGGACTGGCGTGCTCCAGGTCAGGGGCGAATTCTGGTAGATGCCGAAGATCCTCCCGCTGCAGTAATCCCCGTACAGGTAATAGCCCTTCAGGGATGGGTAGGTGGAACCCCGGTACACATACCCGCCCGTAACCGAGCAGCCCAGGCCGTGGTCGTATTCCGCCACGGGGAGCACTTTTCCGGTTCGATCGCAGTTGCTAGAGGAGGGGTAGCACTGGCTTCCCTCCATGATGTTCCAGCCGTAGTTTTCCCCGCCGCCGCTGGATGCAGGCTGGAAATCGATCTCCTCGAGGCTGGCCTGCCCCACGTCGCCGATCAACAGGTCATGGGTGAGGCGGTCAAAGGATATGCGCCAGGGGTTCCGCAGGCCGTACGCCCAGATCTCCTTTTTAACGTTCGGGTTCGGGCTGCCGAAAAAGGGATTGGTGGGAGGGATGGAATAGGGCGAGCCGGAGTCCACGTCCAGCCGCAGGACCTTGCCGAGCAGGCTGCCCAGGTTCTGGGCATTGTTGAATATATCACCGCCGCCTCCGCCATCCCCGGTGGACCAGTACAGGTAGCCATCGTTCCCGAAGGCCAGGGTACCTCCGTTATGGTTGGAATAGGTCGGGTGGTCGATGGTTAAGAGCGTCGATCCGCTGCCGGGGTCAGCGATATCCGGGTCCGCGGAGACCGTATATTGCCGGAGGGTCAGGACGGAGCCGACTGAGTCCCCGCCGCGCGGGGCCGTATAGACCACATAGAATTTCCCGTTGCTTTCATAGGAGGGGTGGAAGGCCAGTGCCAGCAAGCCCTGCTCGGCGCTGGTCGAGCGGACGAGCGCCTGAATGTCCAGGAAGGGCGTGGTCTGCAAGACGCCGTTCTTCATGAGCCGGATGCGCCCGCTCCGCTCGATGATGAAGAGCCGCCCCGAGCCGTCCCCGGCGTTGGTGATCAGCACAGGGTTGGAAAGCCCGCTGGCAACCTCCTGGAAGAGGACCGCGGCCGGCTCCAGCGTGGGGACGGCCACTACGCCATCCAGGACATCGCTGTCGATCCCCAGGGTCAGGCCGCCCCAGGTCTCGTTATGGTCGCCTTCATACTGGCGGATGCGCTGGTGATCGGACCACATGGTATTGGGGATGCAGGCCCCCAGGTCCCACACGGTGGCGGAGGGATCGTAAAAGCCCTGCCCCGAGCTGTGATACCAGCGCGCCGGCCAGACCACATCCGGAATATTGGCAAGGGCCTGGAAATCGCTCAGGCCGGTGTTGCACAGCGTGGAGCCGTAGATCCCGGCCAGGTTCCCGCGCGCATGCAATTGCGCCACCCAGCCGTTCATGAACGAATTGACCGCTGCCCGGCAGGCGGCATCGGTGCCGTAATATTCGATATCGTAATAAACCACCGATCCGGTCTTGTCGGGGAGCGTGAGTCCGAGCTGCGCCAACCTGTCCACGGCCAGGTTCGCTTCGCTGACGCCCTGGGTGTAGGCGGTGGTCACGTCGCTGCTCATGCGTGAGTTGAAGCCGGTGCAGGGGGCCTGCGGGCCCACCCAGGTGGGGATGAACTTCCAGCCCTGGTGGTGGAGATGCATCAGGTATACAGAGCTCAACGCAGCGTTGGAGCAGGCGCGGCTGGAACCCCCGATGTAGAGGTTGACAGCTCCGTAGGGGCTGGAGTTCTTCCAGGCCTGCATTTGGGCGGTCGTGGGGATCTCGCATTTATCGAATCCCTGCCCCGTAAAGATGGCGGTATTCCCCAGGTTGGGCAGAACATTGACCGTGACGGAGGAGCTCGACTCGAAGCTTGCGGCCGCCTCGGAGGGGGACAACGGAAGCGGGATCTCCTGCCAGGTAAGGCCGCCATCCTCCGTGCGGAGCAGCCGCCTCTGCGAGCTGCATGAGACGGTGGCGCTTCCCTCGGTGGACGCAGGGGTGGTCTTGCAATTCGAGACTGTCGACTTCGCCCACCCGGAATCCAGCGTGAGCATATCCAGGCCGGTGATGGAGGCGGAAAGCCCATCCTGGCTGGTAATTTTCTCGAGAAGGCCCTCTCGCAATCGCACGATCGTGTCCGTCCCCGGGATGACCGCGCTGAAGTTTTTCGCATCGATCATGGAGAGAGCGATGGTTCCAGCCTGCGCCTCAACCTTGACCTGCCCGGTCTCGTTTCCCCCCCTGAAGACGTGCAGGCTCAGGATCGCCTCTGTGTCCCGGGTCGTCATGACCAGGGTGTCCGTCCCGCCGTTGGAGGCCGGTGGGTACGCGATGGCCGGGGAATCGGCCGGGAGACCGGGCCGGGCATCCTGCCAGGTGATGCCGCCATCCTGCGTTCGATATACCTGGTCCCCGGTCGGGCCGCCAAACGCCCAGCCCGTCAGCGAATCGGAAAAGACGACCTGTTCGGCGACCGGCAGGGCGGAGCGCCTCCAGGTGGTCCCGCCGTCGGAGGTGGTGAACAGCGTCCCCAGGCTGAAGTTGGAGCCGCTGGCCTGCTGCACAGCAATCCAACCGGTGTGCGGGTCCAGCCAGCCCATATCCGCCTTTTCGGCCTGGGCCGCAGCCTCGCCCGGGTCGAAGAGGGGAAGCGGGGCGTCGGTCCAGGTGGCTCCCTGGTCCTCCGTTTGCGCCAGTGTAAAGCTTGCGGTCCCGTCCGCCTGGAGCGTCGACCATAACACCCGGCCCGTATTGGGGTCGAGCAGATCGACCGTCTGCACTTCAGCCCCGGTGGGAAGGGAGGGCCCGATCTCCTTCCAGGCCGCTCCCGAGTCGGAGGTCCAGAAAAGACGGTTATCCAGCAGGACCCAGCCTGCGCCGGGAGCGAGCAGGTCGAACCCCCTGATCTGCGCCGGGGAGGCAGGCGCGGCAGCCGCCATTCCCGGGGCCGGAAAGGCGATGGACAGGGCGAGCAGCAGTGAGTAAAGCTTTTTGATGATGGAGTGGGAATTCATTGGGGCTCCGCAGGCTGTGGGTCGACGGGTCCATTATCGCAGGTTTTGTGGCGCCAAGGATAAATGAAAACCCCGGACAATTGTCCTGCCCCTGACCGGCGGCAAGTACACCGGCTCAGAGAGAGCCCAATATCGAGGACAATGACAACAACACCCCCTCGCAGGCTCCCTCCGCTCTGCTCGCCTGGCTCGGGGTACTCCCTGCGAAGACCCTCGACCCGCGCGGCAGGCG
>CAZSPX010000074.1:0-11625 GCA_964608885.1 uncultured Anaerolineaceae bacterium
TGATCAAGTACGCCAGCAATGCCTTCCTCGCCACCAAGATCTCCTTCATCAACGAGCTGGCCGACCTGTGCGAGCTGGTGGGCGCGGACGTGAAGGAAGTGGCCGCCGGCATGGGGTATGATGCGCGCATTGGCCGCCACTTTTTGGATGCCGGCCTGGGGTGGGGCGGCTCCTGCTTCCCCAAGGATGTGGAAGCGCTGGCCTACATGGCCAAGGAAAAAGGCCTGACGCCCCGCATCCTCGATTCCGTGATGAGCGTCAACTATGAGCGCCGCAAACAGACCGTGCAGCACACCGAAAAGATGGTGGGCGGCTCGCTGCGCGGCAAGACCATCGGGCTGCTGGGGCTGGCCTTCAAGCCCAACACCGATGATATGCGCGACGCGCCTTCGATCGATATTGCCCGCGACCTGGTCGAGGCGGGGGCGCGCGTGCGCGCCTATGACCCCGTGGCGATGGAAGTCGCCCGTCCCATCCTGCCGGCAGTGGAGTTCTGCGACGATCCCTACATCATGGCCGAGGGATGCGATGCGCTGATCGTGGTGACAGAGTGGAACGAGTTCAAGCAGCTCGACCTTGCCCGCGTCAAGGATCTCCTAAACTCTCCCGTGATCTTCGACGGGCGCAACATCTATGACCCACAGCTCATGAAGGAGATGAGCTTCAACTACCGCTCAATGGGGCGCGGCAGGAACGGCAATTAACCCGCAGGTTCTGAAACTGAGCGGAGGTCCGGCGGAGGTAACAGCCTGCCGGACCTCTTTGCTTAAGGCATGTTACACTCTGTGAGCCTATGAACCATCCGCCGGTTTGTGACTATGAGGGCTCGGATTACCAGGCTTCATTCTGGGATGCGGGCGGCCGCGAGTACGAGGACCGCAGCGAGGCGATCGCGCTAAAGCGGCTGCTGCCGCGCGGCGGAAAACTGCTGCTCGAGCTGGGAGCGGGCGCGGGCCGGAATACGCCGCGCTACACCGGGTTTGAGCGTATCGTCCTGTTGGACTACTCGCGCACCCAGTTGGAGCAGGCCCAAAAACGCCTGGGGACCTCGCCGCGCTACATCTACGTGGCCGCGGACGCCTACCGCCTGCCTTTTGTGGGGGGGCTGTTCGACGCGGCCACGATGATCCGCACACTGCATCACATGGCGGATGCGCCCCAGGTCCTCAAGCAGGTGCGGGAGGTGATGGCTCCCGGAGGAACCTTCATTCTCGAGTTTGCCAGCAAACTGAACCTGAAAGCGATCCTGCGTTACTGGCTGGGCAAGCAGAAATGGAGTCCCTTTACACATGAGCCGGTGGAGTTCGTGGTCCTGAACTATGACTTCCACCCTGCCGCGGTCCGCGAGTGGCTGACCATGCTGGGCTTTCACATCGAGCGCGTCCTGGCGGTGTCTCATTTCCGCGTGGGCTGGCTCAAGAGGCTGATCCCCACTTCGATCCTGGTTTGGCTGGACTCGCTCCTGCAATGGACAGGCGCATGGTTCCAGCTCACCCCCTCGGTGTTCCTGAGGGCCGCGGCCGGGACGGAGGGGGAGGCGAGGCAAGCTGCAGAGGGTTTCTTCAAATGCCCGAGTTGCGGTAATACTGGATTACAGGAGACCCCCGGGCATATAGACTGCCCGGCCTGCGGGAGCCGGTGGGGGGTTGAAGGCGGGATCTACGATTTTCGGGAACCGCTGAAATAGATCAGGCCGCCGGGAATTCCGGCGGCCTGATGATCTGAGGCAAATCCCTTATTTGCCAGCGCGGATCTTCGGTCCGCTCAGCGGTGCGCCAAACAGCGGAGCAAAAACGCAGAAATCGAACAGGCCGGCGGCCAGCGGGACGGCGCCGATCACGGCGACGATGATCCCGGTGGTGCCGCCCAGCCCCATGATCCCCCAGAGGATCAGGGCAAGACCGGCGACCACGCGCACGATGCGTCCGGTGGGGGAGGCCATGAAGGAAATGAATGGGTTCATCTGGAACTTCTCCTTGGGTTGATTGGATGCCAACAGTATAAGGAGGTTTGCTCCCCCTGTCTGTGACTAAGTCACCGTCCTGCCACGCGGCCCAGGCCCTCATCATCCAATATTTCCAGCTCTCCGCGGCTGACCTTCACCAGCCCGCGCGCGCTGAAATCCTCCAGCAGGCGGCTGATGACCTCGCGGGAACTGCCCAGCTCGCTGGCGATGACCTGGTGCGTAATGCGGATCGGATTGTCCCTCCGGCCGTAATCCAACAGCAGCGAGGCGATCCTCTCGTCCATGCGCCGGAAAGCCACCTCTTCCACGGTCTCCATCACGCTGGAAAGCCGGTTCGAGAGCAGCTCAAACACGAAGCTGCGCCAGGGCTCAAAGCGCTGCACCCAATTCCTGAAGTCCGCGGAGGGGATGAGGATGGCTTCGGCATCCTTTTCCACGGTGGCGATGGCTGGAAAGTTCTGCCCGCTGAGGATGGCATTGGCCGTCAGGATGCAGCTTTCTCCCAGCCCGAACCGGTAGAGGGTGATCTCCCTGCCGTTCTGGCTGACCTTATAGACGCGCACCACGCCGGAAAGCAGCAGGGCGATCCCATCCACGCGGTCGCCCTCCACAAAGACATCCTGGCCTGCCTGGATGTGTACCAGCGAGGCTGCCTGCCGAAAGGCCTCGCGCAGTCCCGGGTCTGCAGCCTGAAGGATCGGAAGGGCCAGAGCAATGCGCTCGTATTCGGCCGTGCTGATCATGGGATCTCCTTTCGCTCCAGACCCCGGAAGGCGGTCACGTCGTCTTTTCCACCACCCAGAAATGGGAGAGGCCGAAGACCTTCAGGGGCGTTTTCTCCAGAAATTGAAGGAAGCGGCGCAGAAGTCTGCCGGCCCACCCGAAGCGTGCAATGATATTATCGTACGCGCCGAAGAGGATGGTACGCTCGATGAACTTCACCGGCAGCCCTTCGAACAGCTTTTCCAGATCCCGGCGGGAATAGACCCGCACGTGCGGGGCCAGCCGGTCACGGAGGGGGCGGGGCAGGTAATTCACGAACAGTTTGTTGCCAAACGAGTAGCGTCCATTCCAGAAGATGCCGTGGGTCTCAAAAGGATAGCCGCGGTTGGGGACGAAGATCACGGCACGACCGCCCGGCAGCAGGACGCGCAGCATTTCGCATACCGCCTGGCGGTCGTCCGCCACGTGCTCCAGCACCTCGTGGCTCAGGATCAGGCTGAACCGGGAGGCGGGAAAGGGCAGCGCTTCTCCGGCCGCGTTGGTGATCCGGTCCGAGATACGCCGGGCTTCCCGGGCGCGCTCGAAATCAAATTCCAGCCCTGTGACCATGGCGCCCCGCTCCTGGAGCCTGCCAACATACATGCCCACGCCGCAGCCGTTCTCCAGCACCTCCCCATGGAGGCGCTCTCCTGCGGCGCGCAGAATCATCTCCAGGCGGCGTTCCTGCCCCGCCCTCCATACATAGGAAGGCTCGCCGCGCAGCGCGGCCTTTTCCAGGTCCCGTTGAGACATGGGCTTCATTATATCTTGCAACTTTTTTTATCCTGTGCTAGAATGCGGTGGTACGCGGAACCGATTTTGGAAGCATCGAAAAGTGGGCGACCCCCACTTTTCTGCTTGTAATATGGAGCAATGGAGCAAGGCAGAAATGACGAAGAACGAATTCTCCCTGGCATTCAATGAGGTGCTGGAAGAAAAACAACTCTCCAGGGACATCATCCTTGGGGCTATCGAGTCCGCCATGGTCTCGGCCTACCGGCGGGCCGTGAACGCCTCCACGGCACAGCATGTGGAAGCCAAGGTGGACCCCGACTCCGGCAAGTTCCTTATCTATGCAGAGAAGGAAGTGGTCGAGGATGTGCAGGAGCCCAAGACCGAAGTGACCCTGGAGGATGCACGCCAGGTGGATCCCAGCGCGCAGCTCGGCGATATGGTGATCGTGGAGACCACCCCCGCCGATTTCGGGCGCGTGGCTGCGCAGACCGCCCGCCAGGTGATCCAGCAGCGCATCCGCGAGGCGGAGCGCTCCAACCAGATGCAGTACTTCGAGCGCCAGGTCGGCGAGATCGTCTCGGGCGTGGTACAGGCCATCAATGTCCAGGGCGCCACCATCGGCCTGGATATGAAGGCGGAAGGCATCATGCCCAACAACCAGAAGGTGCCGGGCGAGCGCCTCAAGCTGCACGACCGCGTGCGCGCCGTTGTGCTGGAGGTAAAGGACGGCACCCGCGGCCCGCAGATCATCCTCTCGCGCGCCCATCGCAACTTCCTGCGCCGCCTGCTCGAGAACGAGGTCCCCGAGATCTATCACGGCATTGTTGAGATCCGCGCCATCGCCCGCGAGCCGGGCGCGCGCGCCAAGGTGGCCGTCTCGGCCACCCAGCCGGGTGTTGATCCGGTGGGCGCCTGCGTGGGAATGAAAGGCGTCCGCATCCAGGCCATCGTCAAGGAGCTGCACGACGAGAAGATCGATATCATCCAGTGGGATGCCGATCCCATCGTCTACATCTCCAAGGCCATCAGCCCGGCACGCGTCAACGGGGTGTACCTCTCGGATACTGAAAGCAACCGCACTGCCACCGTAGTGGTGCAGGAAGACCAGCTCAGCCTGGCGATCGGCCGGGATGGGCAGAATGCCCGCCTGGCGGCCAAGCTGACAGGCTGGCGGATCGATATCAAGTCCCTCAGTGAAGCCGCCGGGGATGCCCTGGGCAAGATGAAGGGCGATGCCGAGCTGGCCGCACAGATCCCCGCGGCGGGAGAGCTTCTCCCGCAGGTCGAGGAGATCCTGCTCAAGAAGGCCGAGAGCCGGCCGGTCACGCCAGAGGAATACACCACGCTGGCGCAGTTCGTGGACCGCGTGGAGCGCCGCACCCTGCAGATCAAGGAGGAGGCGGCCCGCATCGAGGAAGAGCGCACCGCCGCCGCCCGCGCCGAGATCCCCGAGACCGCCTTCCAGATGCCGCTCGAACAGGCCGGCATGAAGGAGCACGTTTTCAACATCCTGGTCGAGGCCGGGTATGAGAACGTTGGCGACCTGATGATGACCCTGAAGACCGACTCCAACAAGGTGCTGGGGCTTGCCGGGGTGGGTCCCAAGGCCATGCAGAACATCGAAGAGGCGCTGGCAGCCCTGACGTTCCCTGAGCCTGAGCCGGTCGTCGTGGCGGAGACTGTTGTCGAGGCCGGGATGCCCGCTGCGGAAGTGGTGGAAGCGCCTGTTGAGGCGGCCCCCGTCGCGCCCGAGGCGGTGGAAGTACTGCCCGAAGGGGAGGCGCCTGCGGATGCCGAGAAGCGCAAAGCCGAGTCCGGCCGCGCCAAGCCCGCAGAGGAGACCGAGGACGAGTTCGCCAAGGATGGTGTCTCGCTGGACGAGCTCTTCACGATGAAACCCGAGATCTTCCAGTCCCGGCCCGAGGGCGCGGAGACCGAGGCAGATCTCAAGAAGGACAAGAAGAAGGTCAAGAAAAAAGGCGTTGCCCTGGAGTATGATGAAAGCCTCGGCGAAGTGGTCGGCCGCAAGAAGCACAAGCGCGGCGATGGCGAGTGGAGCGGCGAGGAATAGTTGATTTCCCTTATCCCCCGGAGGCGGTTGCCCCGAGGGACGAGGGTTTAGAGAATTCAGGTGCCAAAGAAACCTGTCCAGCGCGTGAAGCATATCCCTCAGCGGACCTGCGTAGGCTGCCGCACGATCCTTGCAAAGCGGCAGATGATCCGGTTGGTGCGTACCGCTGAAGGGGTGCAGGTGGACCCCACCGGCAAACTGGCCGGCCGCGGGGCATACCTGCACGACCGCCGGGAATGCTGGGCGCGCGGCTTGCGGGGCGGGCTGGCGCATGCTCTCAAGGTGGAGCTGAGCCCGGCCGACCGCGAGCGCCTGGAAGCGTTTATGAACTCGCTCCCCCTGGATGAGGAGCGCGGCGAGAAATCGCATGTGAACGAATAAGCCCCGCTCACAGCGCCTCGCCGGTGGATGGGATTGCTCTGGCAGCCTGTCCGGGCTTGGAATTTTTTGAAGGAGGTGGCCTGTGAGCGAAAACGGACACAAGATCGAACTTCCCTCCAGCATTGTCATTCGTGACCTGGCGCAGAAGATCGAGAAAAGCCCCATTGAGATCATCAAAAAATTGATGATGAACGGCGTGATGGCGACCATCAACCAACCGGTTGATTTTGACACGGCTGCGATCGTGGTGGCCGAGTATGGATTCGAGGCGGTTCCCGAGGTGGTGGAGGTCGCGCAAAAGGAAGAGGCGGGGGAGGTGCCGCTCTGGCGCCAGTTGATCGCCGAGGAGGATTCTGCCTCCCTGAAGAACCGACCTCCCGTCGTGACCATCCTGGGTCACGTGGACCACGGCAAGACCAGCCTGCTGGACGCCATTCGCTCCGAGCACGTGGCGGAGGGCGAAGCCGGAGGCATCACCCAGCATATCGGTGCGTACCAGGCCGAGATGAAGGGCCGACAGATCACCTTCCTGGACACCCCGGGCCACGCGGCCTTCACGGCCATGCGGGCGCGCGGGGCCCAGGGCGCGGATATCGTCATCCTGGTGGTGGCCGCCGATGACGGCGTCATGCCGCAGACGCGCGAGGCGATTGCGCACGCCAAGGCCGCCCGTGTCCCGATCATTGTGGCGCTCAATAAAATGGACAAGCCCAATGCCAATCCGGACGTGGTCAAGCAGCAGCTTGCTGAGCTGGAACTGGTGCCCGATGAATGGGGCGGCAATACGATGGTGATCCCGGTCTCTGCCAAGCAGAAGCAGGGCATTGATGACCTGCTCGAGGCTGCCCTGCTGGTGGCCGATAACACCGAGATCCGCGCCAACCCCGGCGGCAAGGTCATCGGCACCGTGATCGAGGCCGAGGTGGACAAGACCCGCGGCACCGTGGCGACCCTGCTGGTGCAGAACGGGACGCTGCAAGCCGGTGACATCGTCGTGGCCGGGACTGCGCACGGCAAGCTGCGCGCCCTCTCCGATTACAAAGGCAAACCTGTCAAGAAGGCCGGGCCTTCCATGCCGGTCTCTGTCATGGGACTGAACGATGTGCCCTCCGCCGGGGATGTATTCCAGGTCGTCGACTCTGAGCGCGAGGCGCGCGAGATCGTGCACACCCGCCAGGAAGCCGCCAGGGAGCGCATCCAGACCAAGAAGGCCTCGCTCGAGGACCTGTTTGCCAACTTCAAGGCTGGCGAGGCGCGCGAGCTGAACCTGATCGTCAAGGCCGATGTGCAGGGCTCCCTGGAACCGATCATGTCCGAGCTGCAGAAACTGGGCAAGGGTGAGATCGCCATCAATATCCTGTATGCCGAGACCGGCAACATCGGCGAGAACGACGTCATGCTCGCCTCGGCCTCGCAGGCCATCATCATTGGCTTCAACGTCCAGGCCGATGTGCCCGCCCGCCGGCTGGCGGAAAAAGAGGGCGTTTCCATCCGCCTCTACGAGATCATCTACAGGATGACCGAGGATATCGAGAAGGCCCTCAGCGGCATGCTCGAGCCCGAGATCGTTGAGAAGGTCATCGGGCGCGCGCAGGTGCTGGCCGTCTTCCCGGCTTCCAAGCTGGGCAAGGTGGCGGGCTGCCGCGTGACCGAGGGCGAGCTGCGCCGCAATGCCCGAATCCGCCTCTACCGCGGCGGGGATGTGCTCTATGAGGGCGACCTCGCCTCCCTGCGCCATGAGAAGGAGGATGTGAAAGAGGTGCGCACCGGCTTCGAGTGCGGTGTGGGCTTCAAGAATTTCTCGAACATCCAGGTCGGCGACCAGCTCGTGTGCTATGTGATGGAAAGCTCCTCCTAGGGAGGTACAGACCTGCCATGCCCTCAGGGATCCGGCTGAAACGCATTGCGGACCGCATCCGCCAGGAACTCTCGGAGATGCTCATCCGGGAGCTCAGCGATCCGCGCCTGGTGATGATCCATGTCACAGATGTGAAGGTGGACAGGGAGCTGGCTTTTGCCGATATATTCGTGTCGGCCGTAGAGGGGGGTGTGCGCAGCGAGGAAGTGCTGGCCGGTCTGGAAAGCGCCAGCGGGTTCATCCGCCGGGCGCTATCCCAGCGCGTGGAGCTGCGCTCTTTTCCCCGGCTGCGATTTCACTGGGACCCCACGCCCGAGAATGCCGACCACATCGAGCAGGTCCTGGCGGAACTGCGCAAACGTCAGAGCGGAACGAAACAAGAGAATTAGCGTTATAAACCAGGAAACAGGGACAATACACATGGATAGTGGGATCATAAAAAGCATTAAAGAAAGACTGGATTCAGCAGAGAAGGTGGTCATCGCCTCGCATGTCCGCCCGGATGGGGATGCGATCGGCTCCCTGCTGGGGTTGGGCCTGGCCTTGCAGGATGCCGGCAAGACGGTACAGATGGTCCTGGTAGACGGGGTTTCCTCCAGCTTCCGCCACCTGGAGGGCAGCGGGCAGATCCTCACCGCGCCAGAAGGCCCGCACGACACCTTCATCACCGTGGACTGCGCCGATTTCCGTCGCGTGGGGAAGGTCTTCGAAGCCTTCGGCCCGCCGGATATCAACATTGACCACCACAAGACCAATGAGAAGTTCGGCAGGCTCAACCTGATCGAAGCCGAAGAGGTCGCCACCTCGGCCATCCTCACCCGCCATCTGAAGGAATGGGGTTATACCATCACCCGGCCGATCGCGGCCGCCCTGTTGACCGGCATCATCACCGATACCCTGGGTTTTCGCACTTCCAATACCACCCCCGAATCCCTGCGCCAGGCCGCTGACCTGATGGAGACGGGCGTGGATATGCCCGACCTGTACATGCGCGGCCTGGTGCGCCGCTCGTTTTCCGCGGCGCGTTACTGGGGGGCGGGGCTTTCCAGTCTGTCCAGCGAGGATGGCCTTGTCTGGGCTACGCTCACCGTGAAGGACCGCGAGCGGGCAGGCTACGGCGGCAACGATGACGCAGACCTGATCAATATGGTCTCGGCCATCGACGGCAACAGGGTCGGAATGATCTTCGTCGAGCAGACCGACCACAAGGTGAAGATCTCGTGGCGCGCCCTGGAGCCCGGGATCGACGTCTCGCCGGTGGCCAAGCACTTTGGAGGCGGCGGTCACGCCGCCGCGGCCGGAGCAGATATCCCCGGCTCCCTGGACGAGATCCAGCCGAAGGTGCTGAAAACTACACGAGAAATGCTAAACCTTTAAGATATAATTTAGAGTACTATGTCATAATTCCCGATGGCATAGCGTCAGGAGGAAATACGATCATGAACAGTCAGGATCTCAAAAACGCCATTTCGGGCGTTTTGGTGGTCGATAAGCCCGTCGGGATGACTTCCCATGACGTTGTACAGGCGATACGTAACGGCACGGGGCTGCGGCGCGCTGGTCATACCGGCACGCTTGATCCGCGTGCTTCGGGGGTTTTGGTGATCCTAGTCGGGCCGGCAGTCCGCCTTAGTGAATATGTCTCGGCTTCGGATAAGCGCTATCAGGCCATCATCCGGCTCGGCTCCACCACCGACACCTTCGATGCGGATGGGAAGTTCACCCGCAGCGATGTGCCTGTCAACGTGACCGAGGCGGAGTTCGAGGCCGTTCTTCAGACCTTTGTCGGTGAGATCGAACAGACCCCGCCGCCGTATTCGGCTGTCAAGGTGCAGGGCCGCAAAGCCTATGAAATGGCGCGCCAGGGAGAGGAAGTGGAACTGGCCCCGCGCAAGATCCAGGTGCATCACCTGGAAGTGCTGGAATGGGCCCCACCCGAGGTGGTGGTGGATGTGCATTGTTCCTCGGGCACTTACGTGCGCTCGCTGGCCAATGACCTGGGCGAGAAGCTCGGCACAGGGGCTTATCTGGTAGGGCTGCGCCGGACCAAGAGCGGCCGCTTCAGCCTGCGCGATGCCACGCCTCTCCGCAAGCTTCAGGAAGCCTTCCACGCCGGGAACTGGTACCAGTTCCTGATCCCTGCCGCGGAGGCGCTGGCCGATTGGCCTGCCGTGGAGCTGAGCCCCGATGACGTGGAGGGGGTCCGCCACGGGCACCGAGTCAAGGCGGCCGCGGACGCCAAACCGGGCATGGTGCGCGGCGTCAGCACCCAGGGTGAGCTAGTGGCCCTTATGGAATTGACCACCGGCGAGGACGGCTCCCCCGAGTGGCAGCCAAAGAAAGTATTCTTCACTTCCGAGTGAGCTTCTCCAGCCGCCAACAGGCGGCTGGTTTCATATTCCATGCAGCATTCCCGCGCTCTCAATGAAGTTTCCCTGTCGCGCGCCTGGCTCACCGTCGGAGTGTTCGACGGTGTGCACCGCGGCCACCAGGAGATCATCCACCGTCTTGTGGACCAGGCCCACGCGGCGGATTCCCCGGCGGTTGTGCTTACCTTTCACCCGCACCCGGCCAGCATCCTGACCGGCCGCGAGATCAAGTGCCTGACCACGCCGGACGAGCGGGCAGCCTACTTTTCCTCCCTGGGCGTGGATGTGGTCATCACCGAGCCCTTTACCCGCGAGCTTTCGCAGGTCCCGGCCCGTGAGTTTATGCTGCGCCTCAAGGAGCGGCTGGGGTTGAACCGCCTCCTCATCGGGTATGACTTTGCGCTGGGGAAGGGCCGTGAGGGAAATGCCGCCCGCCTTGCCGAGATCGGCAGGGAGCTGGGATATGGCTTGGAAGTGGTGCCCGGCGTCAGCGACGAAAGCGGGGTGATCTCCTCCACCAGCATCCGCAAGCTGGTGACCAGCGGGGAGGTGGCCGCGGCGGCAGAACTGCTCGGGCGCCCGTACCGCCTCTCCGGGCGGGTCATACATAACGACCATCGCGGCCGCAAGATCGCTTTCCCCACCGCCAACCTCGATTACCCCCTGGAAAAGGTCCTGCCCGCCAATGGCATCTATGCCTGCCGCGCCTGGCTGGGCGGCCAGCAGTACGCCGCAGCCATCAATGTGGGCGTGCGGCCCACGGTCAGCGACACGCAGACCGTCCCCAATGTGGAGGCATACCTGCTCGATTTTTCCCACGATATCTACGGCGAAATACTGGATCTGGATTTCGTGGTCCGGCTGCGGGACGAGGAGAAATTCCCCTCCCTGGAGGCGCTGGTCGAGCAGATGCACCGGGATGTGGCGAGAACCCGCCAGCTCCTGCTTTGACCCCACGCCCCGTTGACTTGCGGGGCGTTTTCATCTATAGTACCGGAATTCCCTGAAAGGTGTTCCCATGCCCGAACGCGAGATCTACCTGCTCTCCCCCAGACAGCTTTCCCCGGAAACGATCGCTGTGGCCTTTGCAAAAACCTCCCGCTCGCCCGAGTCCTTCCGGGATATCGCCGCCGAGCTGAGCGAGGAGAAGTCTGCCCAGTTCCACGAGAAGTGGGTGGTAGGCTACGGGCATGCCTCGGTGGCTGAGCACGCCGTCCTGCACATCGCTTTCGAGAATGTCTCGCGGGTGGCCATCGAATCGATCGAGAGCAACCGGCTGGCTTCCTACACCGAAAAATCCACCCGCTACCAGCGCTGGGGACCGGCGGATTTCATCCTGCCTCCAGAGCTGGAGCATCATCCCCTGCGGGCAGGATTTTTCGAGGGGATGCAGGGACTGTTCCAGACCTATTCCGCCTCGCTGGGCCCGGTAAGGGAGGTTGTTGAACGACAATTCCCGCCTCGAGATGACGAAAACGAGGAA
>CAZSPX010000075.1:0-11589 GCA_964608885.1 uncultured Anaerolineaceae bacterium
TCCCCCGCTCACTGGCCCTCACCGTCCACGGCGACCTCGACCTCTCCATCATGGACGAGATGCCCCCTGGCCGCCAGCCCGTCGCCACCTATGTGCTCCGCCCCCAGGAGCGCGAGCGCGCCTATACCCTGGTGCGCGGCCAGATCGAAGTCGGGAAACAGGCTTTCATCATCTACCCTCTCATCGAGGAAAGCGAGAAGATCGAGGCCCCCGCCGCGGTCGACGATTTCGAAAAGCTCTCCACCGAGATCTTCCCCGACCTCCGCCTGGGGCTGCTTCACGGCCGCATGCGTCCCGATGAAAAGGACGCCACCATGCTGATGTTCCGCGACCGCGCATACGACATCCTGGTCTCCACCACGGTCGTGGAGGTGGGTGTGGATGTCCCCAACGCCACCGTCATGCTGATCGAAGGCGCGGACCGCTTCGGCCTGGCGCAGCTCCACCAGCTGCGCGGGCGCGTCGGCCGCGGTGCGGACGCCTCCTACTGCCTGCTCATCCCCACCCACGAGGATGCGATTGAGAACGAGCGCCTGCAGGCCATGACCGAATCCAATGATGGCTTCGTCCTGGCCGAGCGTGACCTGCAGCAGCGCGGCCCCGGCGATTTCCTGGGCACCCGCCAGTCCGGCTACGGCACCGGCCTGCGCATGGCCAGCCTGACCGACCTTGCCCTCATCGAAAAAGCCCGCTTCCACGCCCAGGCCCTCTTCGAGCGCGACCCCGACCTCAGCCAGCCCGAGCACGCCCTCCTGGCCGAGGCCTTCGAGCGTTTCTGGAAGGCCGGCCCCGGCGACGTGAGCTGAGGGCACATCCCGGCGCAGACCATCACACTGGAGGACATTCAACGCATGGTTCGAGCACTTTTCCCGGGCACCTTCGACCCCATCCACTACGGGCATATTGACATTGCCACGCGCGCCAGCCGCCTCTTTGACGAGGTGATCATGGCCGTGTACGACCGGCCTCTCAAATCCCTCATGTTCTCCCCCGAGGAGCGCATGCAGCTCGTCAAGGAGGCCTTCAGCGACAACCCCAAGATCAGCGTCACCGGCTACAGCGGCCTGACCATCGATTACGCCCGCCAGGTGGGCGCCCAGGTCATCGTCCGCGGCCTGCGGGTCTTCTCCGATTTTGAGTTCGAGTTCCGCATGGCCCTTGCCAACCAGCGCCTCGCCTACGACATCGAGACCGTCGCCCTCATCACCGCCGAGCAGCACACCTTCCTCTCCTCCAGCACCGTGCGCGAGATCGCCATGCTCAACGGCGATGTCTCCAGTATGGTGCCGCCCCATGTAGAGCAGGCGCTGCGCCGCAAGATGAACGACGGCACCGAGCACCAAAGCCCGCCGAACGCGCTGCGCGATTAATGTGCTAGAATTAATTGCACCCTGCCCGCCGCGGCAGATCACCTGCTCCGATGGAGGAGCCCATGGATATCCTTCAACTGATCGACCGCCTCGAAGAGCTCTTCAATGAAAGCAAGACCATCCCCCTGACCCGCAACGTGATGGTGGACGAGGACCGCATGCTGGAACTGATCGATCAGATGCGCATCGCCATCCCCGAAGAGATCAAGAAGGCCCAGCAGCTTCTCTCCCAGCGCGACCGCGTCATGGCCCAGGCCCAGGAGGAAGCCAACCGCACCGTCGCCCTGGCCCGCGAAAAGGCCGACCAGATGACCCACAAGGACAACATCGTGCTGGAGGCCCAGCGCCGCGCCGAGCAGATCGTCAGCCAGGCGCGCACCAACGCCGAGGCCGTCCGGGTGGATGCCGATAACTACGCCCTCGACAGCCTGGGCCACCTGCAGGAAGAGATGGAACGGCTGCTCAACCAGGTGCGCAATGGCGTCCACACCCTGGAGGATGAGCAGATGCGCAGGGCCGGCTCCACGCCGGCCGCCCCCGCGGCCGCGGTCAAGGAGACCACCGAAAACCCCTGATCTCATATCCCCCTGGATCACGGGCCGCCAATCCTGGCGGCCTTTTGCTTTAGTCCCTGTCGGGAGCGAACTCGAACACCTGCATCCCCGTCAGGTTCGTGACCACCTTGAACACCCCTCCCGAGAGCGGGTACTCGCTGAGCTGGCGCGGGCTGAGGTCCTTGCGCGCCGAGGTGATGTACAGCTCGTTCAGGTCCCGCCCGCCGAAGATGCACGAGGTGGTGTGCGGGGCCGGCACCGGGATGCTCTGCAGCAGCCGGCCATTGCCCGGGTCCCACTGTGTGACCTGCGCCCCGCCCCACATCGCCACCCACAGGTTCCCCTCCATATCCGAGGTCATGCCGTCCGGCCAGCCTAGGGCTTCGGGCACCTGCACGGCGATACGTCCGTTGGCGATCTCCCCGCTGGCAAGGTCATAGTCAAAAGCGCGGATCGCGCGCGTGGGCGTGTCAATGAAGTAGAACGTCAGGCCATCCGGGCTCCATGTCAGCCCGTTCGAGATCCCCAGCCCGCTCAACAGCCGCCTGACGGAGCGGCCTTCCAGCGTATAGAGCGAACCCGTAGCTTCCTTTTCGTTCCTGTCCATGCTGCCCGCCAGGAAACGCCCTGCCGGGTCACATTTCCCATCGTTGAAGCGGTTCTGCAGAGGCTCCTGCACCCCGGCGACCGGTTTGATTTCTGCGCCCGGGCCTTCCCACTCGCAGAACTGCCGCCCTTCTGCCAGGATCAATCCACCACCCCGGCGCGGGGCAATGCAGCCCACGGGATCGTCCAATTGCAGGCATATCTCCGGCCCGGCATGGACATGTCCGGCACGGATGTCCACCCAGTACAGCACCTGGTCCCTCGCGCTCCAACAGGGGCCTTCCCCAAGCTCCGCGCGCGCATCCCAGACCAACTCGGCCATCATCTAGAACCAGTCCCGCTTGTAGAAGACATACGTGGCGATGGCTGTGAAGATGACGGAGATGCCCAGTACTACCAGGAAGGCAAGCGGGTGCGTTTCACCCGGGAGCTTCACGTTCATGCCGTAGAAAGCCGCCACGATGGCCGGAAGGTTGAGGATGATCGTCAGGGCGGCCAGGGCTTTCATGACCCCGTTCAGGTTGTTGGAGATGATCGAAGCAAAGGCGTCCATCATGGAGGAGAGGATCTCTGTGTTGATGTTGGTCATCTGGATGGCCTGCTGGTTCTCGGTCAGCACATCCTCCAGCAGGTCCTGGTCCTCTTCATAATAATTGAACAGCTGCACGCGCTGCACGCGCTCCATCATCACCTCATTGGAGCGCAGGGCGGTCGCGAAGTAGGTCAGGCTCTTCTGGTACTTGAGCAGTTCCAGGACTTCGCGGTTGCGGGTGGAGGCCTGCAGCTGGTCCTCCAGCGCCGAGGTCGTGCGGTTGATCTCGCGCAGGCAGTTCAGGTAGCGCACTGCCGTCTCGAGAAAGATATACAGGGCCAAACGGTAGCGCTTGCCGGTCTTCAAACCCCGGTATTTCCCGTTGATCAGCACCTTGAAGACATCGCTCTCATACCGGCAGACCGTGAAGACCATGTTCCCCAGAATATATATACCCAACGGCATGGTGATATACGGAACATCCTCGTTGGGCCCCTGGAAATAGGGGATGCGCAGGAGGATGAAGGTGTAATCGTCATCGCGTTCCATGCGCGCCATCTCATCCTGGTCGAGCGAGTAATTGACGTAATCAGCGTCCATCCCCCATTCGATCAGTTTTCTCACTTCCTCGGGCGTGGGATCCACGGCATGGACCCAGGAGCCGTTTACGGCTGTCTCCACCCTTTCCAAACCCTGCTCGGTGTTCTTGTAGATATTGAGCATGGCAGCCTCCTGTGCATGATCCGGCGCGGCGCAGGAGGTGCGCAGCACTCCTACGTGGGACCGGGTATTCTCAAAATGTGCAGGTGGGCCCCGCCGGGATTACCGGGGGGCTCACTCTCGGCGGGACCTGATTCATTCTCTTTAAGGTGATCCATTTCAATTACCCTGCCAGATCTCTGGCAAATCGATTCTACGCCCAATGGCAGAATCCAACAATGACGCCAATGAAATTACAAGGATTCGATATTGACATTCTAGAACGCTTGTTCTATAATATGTCCACACGAGCCGTTTTCACCTTTTCGGCAGGAGACCGGCCCAGGTTCTCAAAGGAGATCTGCCATGAACCGCAACCTTCAAATCAATCTTCTTCCCTTCCTGCGCAGCACCGCACTCCGGCGCGGAGCGCTCTTTGGGAGCATCCTGCTCACGGCGCTGCTGGCCTTCGAGATATTCAACTTCTCCACCACCTCTTTTGCCCTGAAGGATGTGCTCGGTGACCTGTCCTTTCTGGGCCTGCGCTGGGCCACGGTGCTGGCAGTGGCGTTCTGCGGTATCGACTTTGCGGGCATTGCCCGCATCTTCACCCCGGAGCAGGGACGTGATGAGCCCGCCGAGGTCTGGTATCTTTTCGGCGCCTGGCTGCTGGCCGCCACCTTCAATGCCATGCTCACCTGGTGGGGCGTTTCAGTCGCCATCCTGAGCCACAATGCACTGGGCGGTGTGCTGGTGGGACAGGCGGCCATGACACGCGTCGTGCCTATCTTTGTGGCTGTGCTGGTCTGGCTGACACGCGTCCTGATCATCGGCACCTTCTCGATCGCGGGCGAACGCCTCTTTACGCTGGCCGAGGCCCATCCCTACCAGCGGCCTGCCTCCCGCTTCCAGCCGGGGGCCGTGAATACCCCTGCTGCCTCCACCTATGCCCGCCCGGCGCCCAAGCCGGTTCCGCCGGCCCTCGATAACTTCCCGCGCGCGAACGTCCGCCCGGAACCGACCTACCATCCGGTAGGAGTAGCCGCCCGCGGTGAGGATGGTAATCAATCCCCGCGCACATGAGGACATCCTCTTCTCCTCCTTCCAACCGCTGAGGCGCCCTGACGGGCGCCTCATGCGTTTCATTGCACCTTCAATGTAACCCGGCCGGAATTGCCCGCCTCGCGTTAGAATCCTGAAAAACCATCCTGCCGAGGCCCCCGCATGACCGACTCAGACCGCGTCACCTATCGTATCACCGACATCCAGGAGATCGACCGCCCCCGTGAAAGGCTGGCACAGCTGGGTCCGCAGGTCTTGAACAACGCGGAACTGCTGGCCATCCTGCTGCGGGTGGGCATCCAGGGCGAAAACGCCGTGCAGATGGGCCAACGGCTTCTGCAGCACTTCAACGGGCTGGTGGGGCTGCACCGCGCCCCCTTCGAGGAGCTGGCAGGCCTGCGCGGCCTTGGGAATGCCAAGGCTGCGCAGATCAAGGCCGCCATCGAGCTGGGCCGCCGTCTTCGGGAGGCCGACCCCGAGGAGCGCCCCACCATCACCAGCCCCGCCGATGCCGCCGAACTGGTACGCTACGAGATGTCGGTGCTGGAACAGGAGCACCTGCGCGTAATGCTGCTGGACACGCGCAATCACGTGCTGGATACGGTCGAGGTTTATCGCGGCTCTGTAAACTCCTCCCAGGTGCGCGTGGCCGAGGTCTTCCGCCCGGCCGTACGCCGGGGCGCGCCGGCCATCATCGTGGTCCACAACCACCCCAGCGGCGACCCCACCCCCAGCCCGGACGATGTGGCCGTGACGCGCGCTTTCCTGCAGGCCGGCAAGCTGCTGGATATCGAGGTACTCGATCACCTGGTCATCGGCCAGGGGCGCTATGTTTCCTTAAAAGAGAGAGGGCTGGCGTTCTCGTAGCCCCCTACATGCTCCTGCGCACGCCGAAGGACTCGAACTCCCCCGTAACCGGCTCCCAATCCACGTTGAGGCTGTCCACGCGCGCCCCGCGTGGGCCCTCCTGCATGCTCTGGATCAACTGCTCCACCAACGGCTTCACCCCTTCGGCCACCGCCTCCACCTGATCGTAACCCACGTTCCGCACCCAGCCGGTAAGGCCGGTGATGCGCCTGGCCCAATATTCCACATGGGAGCGGAAGCCCACTCCCTGCACGCGACCCCTCACCCAGATATGTGCCCGGACGGTTTCAGCCGGCTTGTCGTCCACGCTGCCTCCTTTCAAAGACCATGATCAATAGCCCTGTAAAGGGGATCAGGAGCGCCATTCCCAGGACGATAAGATAGGGGGCCAGGTCGCGCAGGGCCGCGCCGGCGGCATTCTGGCCAAGCGCGGTCTCACGCCAGCGGCTGTCCAGCTGGCTGAGCGGTAATCCCACGGCACGCGCCGCGCCCAGGTCGCAATCCAGGCCGTCCGCGTACGCGCGCGCCAGCGCCTCGAGAGCGGTGGCGCCATAGGTATCGCGCAGGTAGGCGGCAAAGGACCGGGATTGGGCATAGGCCAGGAAAGCGCGCCCGGAATCTGGCGGGAACGAGTCGCAGAGCTCCAGCATGGGTATCAGGGAACCGTTCCGGCTGGAGGTCTCCAGCGCGTTGGCATAATCCGGGTTGGGGTAGGCTTCCACCAGGGAAGCAATGCCTTCGCTCAACCAGGCAGGCAGATTCTCATAGCCGGGACCCAGCTCCCGGTAGAGCAGCACATGCGCGGCCTCGTGGGGGATACGAGTCTGCAGCTCGATCCCCTGGGTCTCACCGGGGGAAATGGCAGCCAGCGCCACGCCCAGCGCAGGGTCGGCATGGCCTCCCACCCACTCGCGGCCGCCCAGGTAGAGGGCGCCCTGCAGGTCATCGGCATTGGAATAGACATAGATATCCAGCGGGCCGCCAGTACCCAGCGCGAGAAGCTGCCCGATGGCGTTTACGCCCGTCCGGGCTGCGTCCAGGGCGGCCTGTCCAAAGGCCAGATCGCCGTCGTACCAGTGGACTTTTACATCCGCATCCCACAGCTCCTGCCAAGGGTAACGGTTATCGTCATAGCGGAAGGAATAAGTGGCACTGGTATGCGTGCTGCCATCCATGAAAACGGCCTGGAACCAGAACATGACCGTGGAGAAGGGAGGGAAGACGTTCAGCGAGGCATCATAGGTGAAGTGCGCGGATCCATCCGGCTCCAGCACCAGCGATTCGACGCGGGTGGCCTCCTCCTCAGGCTGGCGGAAGAGGACCGAGGCCTGCGTGATCTGCGCGGCCTCTGGGAAGCGCCCCTGGAAGGTGATCTGCTCCCCAAAGGTGTACACGGCATTGGGGTCCTCCACCAGCAGCGTCGCCTGGGCGGAGGCGGGGCTCGTCGGGCCCAACCCTGCCAGGAGCAGGCAGAGGATGATCAGGCGTGTCCATTGCAGGCGGCTCATCGGGTCACCTCCCCAACCATACCAGGAACGGCGTAATCGTCAAAGGACTGAGCAGCGTCCCCACAAAGACCATGGCGGTTACAAGCTCAGGCTCCAGATCGTACTCGGAAGCCACCACCGTGGTGGTCACTGCGGCAGGCACGGCCGTTTGCGCAAGGTTCCCCTGCAGTGCGGAGCCCTGCAGGCCGAAAGGCACCGCCACAAGCAATCCAAGCAGCGGGCCAACGATCAGGCGCAAAGACACCCCCAGGCTCATGGCCTTGATGGAGTGAGACCACCTGACGCGCGTCAGCTCCAACCCAAGGAGTATGAGCATGACCGGGATGGCGGCAGCGGAAGTCAGGTCAATGGTGCGCGCCAGCGGCAGGGGGAACTGCACATGGAGGACGTTCATCAGCACTGCCAGCGGGATGGTGTACATGGTGGGCACACGCAGGAGGCCCAGCAGGGCGGTCTTTGGATCCATGCGGCCCAGGGAGGCCATCAGCACACCACCGGTATTGAACAGCGTGGAGTTGGTAATAAAGAACACCGTCCCGTAGGCCAGCGCCTGCTCGCCGAAGGCGAACTGGATCAGTGGCAGGCCGTAATTGCCCGTATTGCCGAAGGCCGCTGTCAGCATCACCGCCAGCAGGGCGGAACGCTCCAGGCGCAAAAGCCTGCCCAGCACAAAAGCGAGGGCAACCAGGACAACCGTAAAGACCACCGAAAAGGCGATGGTCAGGATGGTCTGGTCAGGCTGCAGGGAGGAATGTACCAGCAGGTTGAAGACCAGGATGGGGCTGAAGAAGTAGAACACGATCCGGCTGAGGGTGCGCGGCTCAAGCTGCAGCAGCCTGCCCAGCAGGAAGCCCGTCCCACTGATGAGCAGGATGGGCAGAAGATTGTTGGCGAACGTGGAAAGGAGGGCGCTCAGGGGCATGGATGGCTCACCCAGCATGGAGGGCGGCAGAAGCGTTTGCCCCCGCAGGCCCCGTTTTATTCTTCGGGTTCTTCGTCCTCAGGGTCGAAGGCGAGCAGATCGAAACGCTCCAGGTCCTCGGTGAAGGCCAGGTTCTCCAGGGCATCCTCCAGGAAACCCAGCAGTTCCTCATCCTCGACCTCGCCGACCAGGTTCTGGAGGACTGCACGCGCATCCTCGCCCCCGATCTGGGAAAGCGACCAGATCGCCGCGCCGGCCACATCATCCTCGTCCTCCTCGTCCAGGAGCTTGATCAGCAGGGGACGGGCCTCAGCCAGGGAGAGTTCCCCGGCAGCCTGTACAGCTGCAAGGCGGACGCGGGGATGCTCATTCACAAGCATCTGGATCACGTGGTCCTGCCAGCGGTCATCGCTGGAGCGGCCCATGGCCGACAGCGCGCTGGCCTTCCATTCCGGGTCCTGCCGGTTGAAGGCCGATTCGATGAGCGCCATCACCTCGAGGCGGGAGGAGAAGCCCAGCGACTCCAGCGCCCGGCGGCGCACCCCGGGACGGTCCTCCCCGCTGGCTGACTTCAGCAGGGCGTCCTCTGCCTGGCGGTGGACCCCGGGAGGAAGCTCTTCAAGCTCACCGAGCATCACATAGCTGCCCAGCAAGCCAGCCGCTTCGGCGCGGACCTCCTCGCTGGCATCCTTCTCCAGCATGTCAATGTAGGCGGGTACCAGCCTGGGATCGTCGCACTCGGCCAGCAGGCGGATGGCGCGGGCGCGCACCTCCGCATCCTCATCGGTGAGCAGGGCACGCGCCAGGTCATCGAAGGAGACCAGGGTATCCTCATCAATGAGGCCTTCCAATTTCTTGAGCAGGGAATGCTTGCGCTTCAGGGGGACGCGCGGCCAGGCCTGCATCAAGGCCTCGAGGGAGGCCGGGTCGATATCGGAGAAATATTGCAGATAGGCCGCCGGGAACTCCTTGCGATCCAGCAGCGCATCCACGACTCTTTGAAAGGGGACCTGATTCGTGTCCATGTTCCTAAGGGATGAAGGGTTGGGCGGGGTTGACAAAGTCCATCACGTTGATGAAGATCATGAAGGCGATCAACAACAGCATGGCGACCCCATTGACCATGTTCTCGAACTCCATCGGGATGCGCTTGTGGAAAAGGATCTCAGGCAGAGTGAAGAGAATACGCCCGCCGTCGAGCGCAGGAATGGGGAACAGGTTGATGACGCCCAGCGAGACGCTGAGCATGGCCATGATATAGAGAGTCCAGTTGGTGGGGGCCGTGGGCACGCCGCCGGGGGAAGATGACTCGGTCTGGCGGGTGGAGACATCCTTCTGGACGGCGGCATTGACCATGTCGAAGATGCCCTTGAGGCCCACGAAACGGGCTTCGTCCGGCTGGATGGCTCCCTGCACCAATGCCACGGGGAGGTAGATCAGGCCCGCGGCCTGCAGGCCGGTGTACACCAGCCCGTCGCGGACGATCTCGACCACCGTAGCAGAGCGGGTTTCAGGGGCCATGAGGATGCCCACCGCGCCCTCCTGCTCGGAGCGGCTGGAGAGGGGTGTGACGGTGACCGTCAGCTGCCGGCCGCCGCGATCGATGAGCAGCTCCACGGGCTTGTCCAGGTTGGAGCGGATGACGGTGGAGAGCATGGCCGTGTTTTCCACAGGCTGGCCGTTCACCTCCAGGATGCGGTCATTGACCTGCAGCCCGGCCTGCTGGGCGGGGGAATTGGGCGAGACCTGGTCCAGATGCACGGGGCCAGGGATGGCCACCCCCTGCATGGCCGTGACCACACCGAAGAGGACCACAGCGGTGAGCAGGTTCATGAGCGGACCGGCGATGAGCACACCGATGCGCTTCCAGGGGCTGGCCGCGGCCAGTCCGCCGACGACGCGAGGGTCGTTCTCGCCGCGCGGGCGCACGAAACCGCCCAGCGGCAGCCAGTTCAGGCTGAGGATCGTGCCGGGATGCGCTTCGGTGACCACGCCTTCCAACTTCTCGGCGCCCGGCTGTCCACCGACCTTCAAGGAGGTGGAGGGGGCATAGGAGCCGGTCATCTCCCCGACCTCGAGGGTACGGAGGATGGAGGCGCCCTCCCGGTTCTCCACGGTGAGGGTGGCAGGCTTGTTGACGACGCGCTGCCAGTCCAGGCTGCGCTCGAAGTTGCGAGGGATCTCAATGCGCCGGTCGTTGATCTTCAGCCAGCCCGCCCCGCGCCAGAACGCAAGGGCGCGCGGGGGAATTCCGAAGCCGAATTCCTCGATCTCGATCCCAAAGAAGCGGGAGGCCAGGAAGTGTCCCAACTCGTGCAGGAAGACCATCAATCCCAGCGCCACCACAAATATGACAAGACTGAACAAACTCATAAGGTTCCTTCCATTTCATGCGCGGATTTTGCGCTGGAAATATTATATCCGCGAATAAAAACGGAGGATGAAAGCGGGATGAGAGGGGGCCAGCCGGGGATCATTCGGGGTCACCTTGCAGGAGCCGGGCAGGACCGCCTACATGGGCGATGAGAACACGCGTCACGCCGGGTACCTGGCGCAGGCGGCTCTCCACGGCGGGGACCTGGTCCACGGGGCAGAGGACGTGTACGTTAGGGCCGGCATCCAGGGTATAGGCGGCGGGAAGACCGCCCCCGCGCCAGAGGCGGACCTCCTGCATCACCGCCAGGGAGGCAGGCTGCCAGTAGTGCAGCGGGGGTGTGGAGGTCATCATCACGGCATGCATCATATCCGAGTCCAGCTCGATGACCGCGGCAAGGGCGGCCATGTCGCGGTCCCGGAGGGCGCGGCGGCAGAGGTCGAGGCGGCGCGGCGCATCCGCAACCCGGACAGATTGAAGCGGGCTGGTGGGGGCCAACGCGTGGCCCTCGCTGGAGCCGGTCTTCTTGTGCGCGGCACTGACAACGGCGATGCAATCCGCCAGGGGCCAGTGCTCTGCCTGGAAGATAGAGAAGGCATAGGAATCGGAATCCTGCGTGCCGGGCTGCCATTCCACGAAGGCGGCGGGAACCGAGCGGGAGGCCGAGCCGGAACCGAGACGCGCGAGGCGCGAGAGGTCGGGCTCGCTCAGCGACAGGCCTGCGGCGCAGGAGGCCGCCAGAGCCATAGCGGCGAAGGCTGAAGCCGAGGAGGCAATGCCCGCGCCCGATGGAAAATTGTTCTCACTGACCACGCGGGCGTACTGCTTCTGCCCTGCCAGGAGGCGGACATGGTCCAGGAAGGAGGCGATGCGCCCCAGGCCCGGCCCGGTGACGGAACCGCCGTTCAGCACGAGGGTGTCCGAGGGCAGATCGGGGGAGAACTCCACGCGGGTGCGGGTGAACAACCCATCGAGGTTCATGGAGATGGAGCCGTTGGAGGGGAGGCGCAGGGCGGCATCTCGGTTGCCCCAGTATTTGATAAAGGCGATATTGGGGTGAGCGAGGGCAGTGGAAACGGTCATGGGGCGATGATA
>CAZSPX010000076.1:0-11568 GCA_964608885.1 uncultured Anaerolineaceae bacterium
GTGATAATACAGCGGTTCCGCGAAGAACATGTCATGCCCCAGGCTTTGAACGAACCCTTCGAAGGTCTGGATGGCCTCTCCCAGCAGCCGCAGCCCGCGGCGGACCTGTCCGGGCGCGAGACCGGCCTCCAGCGCGGCCTGCTCAGCCTGCAGGTTGCGGTACTGTGTGCCGAAGCGGGTGGGCGTGCCGTCCTCCAGCCGGTCCACATTGAAGCGCTCTGAATCCGGGTCATTCAGAATGTAGAGCAGGATGTGGATCTGCCCGTTCATGGTATCGGTCAGGTGGGCATACAGGACGGGATCGGGGAAGCGCTTTTCGTGGAAGAGGCTCATCTCGAGGTCGGTGGAGCCGGGTGCGAACCTGAACTCCAGGAAGGACTGGATGCGCTGCGAATCTGCTTCTGGAAGGTCGAACCGTGCCAGGAGGGCGGGAGGGATGTAACGCGCGTAGATGGAGCGTTTCTCGGCCTCGGGCAAATTGTTGATCCCACCAATGGTCGAAGGTTGCATGCTCTCCTCTTGTTCTCTATCGGACGCGGGACTCCCGTTCGGCATCGCGCTGCTGGTCGCGTTTGGCGATCGAGGCCCGCTTGTCGTAGGCTTTTTTGCCGCGCGCCAGGGCGATCTCGATCTTGGCACGGCCTTCCTTCAAATAGATGCGCACCGGGA
Organism: uncultured Anaerolineaceae bacterium; assembly: GCA_964608885.1. Lineage (GTDB taxonomy): Bacteria > Chloroflexota > Anaerolineae > Anaerolineales > Villigracilaceae > JACPVF01. Next base: position 670 of record CAZSPX010000076.1, read on the forward strand.
CGATCGTCATCCCCTTCTGCCGGACGCTGTTCCACAGCTCCCGGATCTGCTTGCGGTGCAGCAGGAGGCGGCGCTTGCGCTTGGGGTCGTGATTGTAACGATTCCCCTGGGCATAGGGGGCGATGTGGGCCTCGATCAGCCAGGCCTCATGCCCATCCACCACCTCCACATAGGCCTCCGCCAGGCTCACCTGCCCGGCGCGGATGGATTTGATCTCAGTGCCCTGTAGCGCAATACCGGCTTCGAACCTGTCCAACAGGAAGTACTCGAAATTCGCCTTGCGGTTGGTTGCGACGTTCTTGATGTTATCAGCCACGGGTGAATTCTAACGCCTCTTTCAATAAATCAGGGCTTTTTCAACCCCACCTGAGGATGGCCGCCCCGGCGAGGAAGCGCATCAGGCTGAACAGGACCAGTGCGGCGGCGATGCCCACTCCATCCGCGAGGGCGGGACCGGCGAGGGATCCGAACAAAACTGCCGCGTTCAGCACGACCGTGTACCAGGCAAGATGCGAAGGCCGGTCATGGGCAGGGATGCGCTCCAGCAGATAATTGGCATAGGAGCCGCCCACCAGGGACCAGGCAAAGCCTCCGAGAATGGAGAGGGCGAAGAACTGCCAGACCTGGCTGGAGAATGCCATGAGCACCGGGTAAAGTGCCATGCCGACCGCTCCATACCCGGTGATGGTCTTGTGACCACCGTGCCGCACCAGCCGGTTAAGCTGGGTGGAACCCAGCATGACGGCCAGATAGAAAAGTGAATTCCCCATCCCGATAGCCTGGTCCTGTAGATGCATTTCGCGGACCATGTAAATGGAGAACAGAGGGATCGCCAGATATTGGGAGAGGTGGAACCCGAACATCACCAGGAGGGGGCGGCGGTACGCCGTCCTCCAGATATCCATCCGCAGGGCGGCCAGCCACGTCCTTGAGACCGGGCTGCCTTCAGCCTCCACCGGATCCCGGGCGGGCAGGGGCGGTAGATCCCTGTGAAGGGGGCGGATGAAATGGAGATGGAAACTGCTCATCGCTGCGCCGATGAAGCCCATCAAAAAGACCAGCTGGTAGCCCTGGGGGAAGGGCATGTGGTTAAGCAGGTAGCCGCTGCCCAGCGAGGAGCCGATAAAGGCAAGAGAGAAAACCATGTTGCGCCTCCCGGCAACATGGGCGCGCCACTCCTCCGGGACGGCGGAGGCAAACAGGGCGCTGAAGCCCACCGAGAGTGCGGTCAGCGGGATCCCCATATACAGGGAGATGATGATCAGCGCCCAGACCTGGGTCTGAGGGGGGAAGAGCCAGGGGAGCGGGATCCACAGGGCGAAACCGATACGGTAGAGAACGGAGGTCCAGAATACAGCCCTGTCCACGCGGCGCTTCTCGATCCAGCGGCCGGCGGGGATGGCAAAGATCAGATTGACGATGCCTGAAACCCCGGCAAGCAGACCGATCTGGAGGGCAGAGGCTCCCTGACGGGCGGCAAACACGTTCAGGAAATTGAGAGCGGACCCGCTCAGGATCCCAAACCAACCGATGTCGTAATAGAGATTGGCAAAGTTGGAGCGATATTCCACTGGAATATCGCTCTGGCGAAGGAGTCTATTCAGCATAACGGCCTGACTGATTATACCCGCAGGCCAATCATCCGCCCCCTTGCGGGAACGAGATCAGCAGATGCGGGGGAGCATCTCGCCGGCCAGCATGTCCACCATGCGGGTGGTGCCCAGCGCGGTGTGCAGAAGGACGCGTCCGGCAGGGGCGGCGATCACCTTCCCGATCACGGCTGCGGTCTCGCCGTAGCGGGTCGTTCGCATGGCCTGTAGAACGGCCGGGGCGTCCTCCGGCGGCAGGATGGCAATCAGCTTGCCCTCGTTGGCCACATACAATGGATCAAAGCCCAGCATTTCGCAGGCCCCGTTCACTTCAGGGCTCACTGGAATCGCCGGCTCCTCCAATTGTATGCAAACCCCGGACTGTGCAGCGATCTCATTGAGCGTGGTGGCCAGGCCGCCGCGGGTGGGATCGCGCAGCACATGGATCCTCTCGCTGGCCTGCAGCATGGCCTCGATCAGATGGTTGAGGGGCGCCACATCGCTTCGGATGGTTGACTGGAGACCCAGTTCTCCCCGGGCGCCCAGCACGGCGATGCCGTGATCGCCGATCGTTCCCGAGAGGAGGACGAGATCCCCGGGCCGGGCCTGCGCGCCGCCGATCACAACCCCAGGCCGCACCGCGCCGACCCCCGCGGTGGTGATATACATGCCATCCGCCTTCCCCTTTTGCACGACCTTCGTATCGCCCGCCACGATCTGCACACCGGCCTCGAGGGCGGCGGCCTGCATGGAAGCGATCACGCGTTCCAGAGTTGGGATGGGGAGGCCTTCTTCAAGGATGAACCCGGCTGTCAGATAGAGCGGCCGGGCCCCGAGCATGGCTACGTCATTGACCGTGCCGCAGACCGCCAGGCGCCCGATGTCGCCGCCGGGGAAGAACAGCGGCCAGACCACGTGCGCGTCGGTGCTGATCGAAAGCGGGCTTCCCTGGGGGATCTCCAGCCGGGCGGCGTCGTCACCGGCCCGCAGAGAGGCGTTGTCAAAGGCAGGCAGGAAAGCCTTCTGAATGAGCCGCTGGCTCATGCGTCCACCGGCGCCGTGTCCCATCACGATCTGGTCTTCGTGATGGAGGGGCGGGGCGCAGACGCTCCCTTCCAGGTTGATGTAATCGTCGCTCATTGCGCCTCCTGCTGAAGGGTTACGCGGCCATAGCGATGATAGGCCGCGCAGGCGCCTTCCGAAGAGACCATGGTCGCGCCCAGGGGGGTTTCGGGCGTACATTCCTTCCCAAATGCCGGGCAGTGATGGGGCTTTTTCAATCCTTGGAGGATCTCCCCGGCGATGCAGAGGGGGGATTCTTCGGCCTTGAGGTCCGCGACATTGAAGCGTTTCTCGGCATTGTAGTCCTCGAACTCGGGACGGAGCTTCCAGCCGCTCATGGGGATGGAGCCGATGCCACGCCACTTGCGGTCACATTCCATGAACACCTCGGAGATCTGCCGCTGGGCGGGAAGATTCCCTTCCAGTGTCACACCGCGGGAGTAGGCATTGACGACCTCCACGCTGCCCGCCTCCAGCAGCCGCACGGCCGCCAGGATGCCATTGAGGATATCCAGCGGCTCGAAACCTGTCACCGCCATGGGGACCTTGAACTGCTCTGCCAGCGGGGGGTATTCCCAATATCCCATGACGGAGCAAACATGACCGGCCAGCAGAAAGCCCTGGACGCGGTTGTGCGGCGAGGCCAGGATGGCCCGGATGGCAGGCGGGACGCGCACGTGCGAGACCAGCACGGAGTAATTGGACAGGCCCAGCTGCCTGGCCTGGAGGACGCTCATCACATTGGGGGGCGCGGTGGTCTCGAACCCGATGGCAAAGAAGACGACCTGTTTATCGGGGTTCTGCTGTGCGAGCGTCACGGCGTCCAGAGGGGAATAGACCACGCGCACATCGCCTCCGGCGGCCTTCACCGCGAAGAGGTCACGCCCGGAACCGGGCACGCGCAGCATATCACCGTAGGAGCAAAAGATGACATCCGGCCGGGAGGCGATGACCAGCGCCCGGTCGATCTGCTCGAGGGGCGTCACGCAGACCGGGCAGCCCGGGCCGTGCACCAGCTCAATCCCGGGGGGGAGCAGCTGGTCGAGTCCGTGGCGGACGATGGCATGGGTCTGCCCGCCGCAGATCTCCATCAATGTCCAGTGGCGGGTGATCGTGCGGCGGATCTCCTCCAGGGCGGCCCGTACGCGAGCCGCATCGCGGAACTCGTTGACGTATTTCATGATCCCGCCGGTTTAAAGCCCGGGCCGACCTCCGCCTCGATCTTAGAGATCTCATCGAAGAGCTTGAGGGTCTCAAGAGCCTCGGTCTCGCTGACCAGGCTGATGGCAAACCCCACGTGAATGATGCAGTAATCGCCGGGCCGGGCCTCAGGCACATAATCCAGGCAGGCTTCGCGGAACACGCCGCCAAAATCGACGCGCGCCATTTTCAGCCCGTTCTTCTGATATACCTCAACAATCTTTCCGGGGATCCCCAGGCACATATCAACCTCGTATTCTGGCCGCGGCACAGGCGGCCTGTCCCAATGAAAGGCCGCCGTCATTGGCCGGGACCTTCTGATGTATGTATACACTTAATCCGCTGCCGCGCAAAAGTGCCAAAGTTCGTCGGATTAGGGTGATATTCTGCCAGACTCCGCCCGATAGGACCACTTTTCGGATACCGGTCTCGCGGGCGATCTTCAGCGCGGCGTCATGGACGGAGAGGGCAAGCCCGTTATGGAAGCGGGCAGAGATCCGGGAGACGGGGATGGACCGGGCCAGATCGGACAGGAGGGAGGCGAACCCTGGTTTCACCAGGACCTGGTCGCCTTCCAGGGGGAATTCGTAGACACCCTGCTCGCCGGGATCCGCCAGGGCCTCGAACTCGATGGCGGCCTGGCCCTCGTAGTTCACCTTCTGCCGGACACCCGCAAGGGAGGCGGCCGCATCGAAGAGGCGTCCCATGCTGGAGGTGAAGGGCGTGTTGATCTGTTTCTCCAACTGCATCCGCAGCGTGAGAAGGTCCTCGGCGCAAAATTCCGAGGCAGGCGCAAGAGATCCCTCCCAGGGCAGCCCCAGGGACCAGAGAAGAGCCAGGGCGGTGCGGGCCGGGCGCTTGATGGCGGAATCCCCGCCGGGGAGGGGGAAATAGCCCAGGTGCGCACAGCGCTGGAAGCCCAGGTAATCCGCGATCAGAAACTCGCCGCCCCAGATGGCTCCATCCGGGCCGTAGCCTGTGCCGTCGAAGGCGATGCCCAGCACGGGTTCATCCAGACCGTGCTCGGCCATGCAGGAAGCAGTATGAGCGTGGTGGTGTTGAACGCCGATCAAGGGGATGTTTCCCTTTTCAGCGCGTTCCTGCCCATATCGTGTAGCCAAATAGTCGGGATGGAGATCGTACGCGATGGCTTGCGGCGGCGCACGAAAGAGCTGCTCGAAGTGCTCCACCCCCTGTTCAAAGGATCGCAGGGTCTCGTAGTTTTGCATGTCGCCGATGTGATGGCTGAGGAAGGCATAGTTCCCATTGGTGATGCAGAAGGTGTTCTTCAGTTCGGATCCGACCGCCAGAAGAGGGGGAGCCTGCCAGGGAAGCCTCACCGGAAAGGGTGCATAGCCACGCGCCCTGCGGATGGGATAGGTATGATCCTCCAGAATGCGCATAACCGAATCGTCGCAGCGCATGTGGATCTCGCGGTCATTCATCAGGAAGGCGTCTGCAAGCCCAGCCAGGCGCTGGAGCGCTTCCGCGTTGTCGGTGGCGATAGGCTCTTCGCTCAGGTTCCCGCTGGTCATGACCAAGGCCTGCGGAAAGCCCTGCTGCTGCTCCAGGAGGAGGTAATGCAGAGGTGTGTAGGGAAGCATTACCCCGATCGAATCCTGATGGGGGGCGACCTCCCTGACGATCTTCGAGCCGGGGCGGCGCCGGAGAAGCACAACCGGGCGCGCCGGGGATCGCAACAGCTCCCTCTCGGCCTCGCCCAGCTGGCAGTGCTGTTCCACGGTTTCCAGGTCAGGCATCATCAGGGCGAAAGGCTTATCCACGCGCAGCTTGCGTTCCCGAAGCCGCAGGACGGCAGCCGGGTCGAGGGCGTCACAGGCAAGGTGAAAGCCGCCCAGGCCTTTGATGGCAAGGATCCGCCCCTGCATGAGGAGATGGCGCGCTTCCTGGATGGCCTCTCCGCCCCGGGCGAGCTGAACCCAGCTTCCCTTCACCGGGCTCTCCAGCCAGACCGCCGGGCCGCATTGAGGGCAGGCCACGGGCTGGGCATGGAAGCGACGATCGAGCGGATCGGAATACTCTTTCCCGCACTCCGGGCACATCTGGAAGGGCGCCATGGTCGTGGCGGGCCGGTCATAAGGAATGTCCTTGATGATCGTAAAGCGGGGGCCGCAGTTGGTGCAGTTGATGAAAGGATAACGGTAACGCCGGTCCGAGGGGTCAAACAGTTCCCGCAGGCAATCCTCGCAGATGGCGATATCGGGGGAGATGGGTTGGAAGGCCGAGGAAATGGCCTCCGAATGAAGGATCTCGAAGGAGGAAAAGCCCTGCGCCGCGAGCGGCTCGCCGGTCAAGCTGTCGATGTGCGACAGGGGAGGCGCCTCCGACCGGAGAAGGCTGAGGAAAGACTCAAGGGCCTCCGGGCTTCCATCGGCCTCAATATCCACACCCGCCGAGGTGTTGCGCACCCAGCCTGCCAGCCCGAGGCGGGCGGCCAGGCCGTATACGAATGGCCTGAAGCCCACCCCCTGGACGATGCCGGTGATGTGGATGCGGATTCCCTGCATGGCGGTCATGGTGAATTGTCAGCCTGTCCGCTGGCCTGCCTGCGAAACCAGCCAGTCCACCCAGGGCTCAAGCCCTTCGCCGGTGCGGCAGGAGATGGGGAAGGTTAGCAGCCCCGGGTTCAGGGCCTCCACACCCCGGCGGAAGTAGTCCATGCGGAAGGGGACATAGGGAAGCAGATCGATCTTGTTGATCAGCAGGGCGTCCACGCCGCGATACATGCCGGGATATTTGTAGGGTTTGTCATCCCCCTCGGGGATGGATGCGATGAGGATGGATTTATGGGTCCCGAGGCGGAACTCCGCGGGGCAGACCAGGTTGCCCACGTTTTCGACCACCAACAGGTCCACGGCGTCCAGGTCCAATTGGTCGAGGGCGCCGCGCAGCATGACCGCGTCGAGGTGACACTCACCGCCGGTGTTGATCTGAACGGAAGCCAGCGCCCCGGCGGCCGCAGCCCGATCGGCATCCAGAGAGGTGGCGATATCGCCATCCACGGCGGCCACCCGCAGCCGGTCCTTGAGGCGGGGAAGGGTCTGCTCGATCACGGAGGTCTTGCCTGCGCCGGGGGAGGCCATCAGGTTGATGGAGAAAACGCCGGAGGCATCCAGCCGGGAGCGATTTTCCGCGGCCAGCCGGTCGTTGGCATTAAGGATATTCTCCACCACGGGAATGCGCTGTGTCATGAGGCTTCCTTTTCTTCCACATCTATGGATTCGACGGAGAATTCCTCTCCGGAGATGATCTTTGCGCCCACACTCCCGCAGCGAGGGCAGACCAACTCGCCCGTTCCGGGATGGTACTTTTCGAAGCAGGCCATGCACTGTAATTGAGCGGGGATGCGGCGGAAAATGAGAGTGGCGCCTTCGGCGAGCGTGTCTTTGGCGATCAGGTCCCAATAGAACTGGACGGAGTCATCCACATTCGTGGAAAGCTCGCCCATCACGATATGAATGGCAGTAACACGCCTGGCGTTGGCCTGTTCGGCATGCCGCAGGACGATCTTGAGGATGGATTGGGTGACAGCCAGCTCGTGCATGTTTCTCTGACGTAATTGTACCCATCTTGTCCAAATTCTATATGTGATAAACGTCACTAATAAGACGGAAGGATTGCGGAATTGCGAAAAACCGCCCGGCAGTTTACAGTATAAAGCGCCGGCATGAGCCAGTTCTTAACGGAGGAACGGGAGGCGGGCCCTGTCCCTATGGGGCCAGAGGAGCGCACTCTGGGAGGCCGGTGATTTTCCGGTTGTTTCCAGATCCAGAGGCATTGGAGATCCCGGCAACCCCAGCGGACCGGGTGCGTAAATGAATATGATGAAGAACCCAGATTCCACGGGGACGCTGGCTGCTTCCATCACAAAAGCTGCCAGCATGCAGACCTATCTCACGATCCGGTTGCTTGCAGACCGGGATCGGACCGCGGACGCGTATCGCGCGTATGCGTATTTCCGGTGGGTGGATGATACCCTGGACGCGCCGAAAGGCTCGAGGGCGGACCGGCGAGAGTTCCTTCAACGTCAGCAAGCTCTGCTGGCAGGCTGTTATCGAAACGATGTTCCAGCAGGCCTGCTTCCGGAGGAAAAGATGCTGGCGGAACTGGTCGGCCATGATCCCGACCGGATGAGCGGGCTGCATACCTACCTCCAGCATATGATGAAGGTCATGGCGTTCGATACGGAACGACGGGGCAGGCTCATCAACGGTTCCGAGCTGAATGATTACACCCGTTACCTGGCAAGCGCTGTAACTGAAGCCATTCACTATTTCATCGGGCATGACTGCCGAGCGCCGCAGGGTGAGACCCGTTACATGGCGGTCAACGCCGCGCATATCACCCACATGATGCGGGATACGCTGGATGATGTGCAGCGCGGGTACTTTAATACCCCGCGGGAGGTCCTAGAGTCGATGTGCCTCTCCCCCGGGGATGTAAGCGCCCCCGCCTACCGGGCGTGGGTGAGACAGAGGGTGGAACTGGCGCGCGAGTATTTTGAGGCGGGGCGGGGCTGCCTGTACCGGATCAAGAATCTGCGCTGCCGGCTGGCGGAGCTGGCCTATATATCCCGTTTCGAGAGTGTGCTGGACGTGATCGAGAGAGACGGCTACCTGCTCAGAGAGACTTATCCTGAGCTCAAGCCCGCCTCCGCCATGTGGAAGGCGCTCCTTTCCTACCTCGGCGGCTTTACAGCCCGCCACCGGGAATACCTGGCCTCCTCCCGGGAATCTGGCAGCGAACGGTCTTTCAGGAGATCATGAAAACAAAATCCGTGCTTGTCATTGGGGCCGGGATCGGTGGGATCTGCGCGGCCATTCACCTGGCACAGCGAGGGATGCACGTCAGGGTGTTCGAGAAGAACATGCATCCGGGGGGGCGCTGCGACCATTTTGAACGGGAGGGCCACTACTTCGACACGGGTCCCACCCTGCTGGTCATGCCGCTGGTGTATGAAGCGGAATTCCGGGCGCTGGGCCTCTCCATGCAGGAGGCGCTTCAGCTCCAGCGCGTGGACCCCACCTACCGGCTGATCTTCGATGACGGCAGCCAGCTCGCGCTGACCTCCGACCTTAAACACCTGCAGGAGCAGGTGGACCAGATGGAACCCGGAAGCTTCCAGGGCCTTTTGCGCTATTTGCAGGAGGGGGAGCGCCATTACCGGCTGGGCATGGAGAACCTGGTGGACCGGGATTTCCGCCGCGCCCGGGATTTTTTCTCCCCGGCGATGCTGCCCCTGCTCTTCCAGGTAAAACCCCTGGTGAACCATTACCGTAACCTGGACTCCTACTTTACCAACCCCAGGCTGAAGGCGGCCTTCTCGTTCCAGGATGTGTACATGGGCCTGAGCCCCTTCGAGGCCCCGGCCACGTTCTCCATGATGCCATTCACCGAGCTGGCGCACGGGGTCTGGTACCCGCGCCGCGGCATGTATGGAGTGGTCGAGGTCCTGATGGAGCTGGCGGTGAAGGCCGGTGTTGAGTTCGTGTATGATACGACTGTGGAGTCCATTGATATCCTGGACGGACGGGTGAGCGGTCTCACCCTGGAGGGGGGACAGAAGGTGAGGGCGGATATCATCCTGGCGAACGCCGACCTGCCCTTTGTGTATGAAAAACTCCTGCCTCCAGATGGAACCAGTCGCCAGATGAAGCGAAAGAGATTCTCCTGCTCGGTGATCAGCTTCTTCTGGGGAGTGGACCGGGAATATCCCCAGCTCGGGCCCCATACACTGTTCCTGGCGGATGATTACCGGGAGAACTTCGACAGCATCATCGAGGATCTGGGTCTGCCTGCCAACCCCAGCCTTTACGTTCATGCCCCGTCGCGTCTGAAGCGTTCCGCGGCACCCGATGGACAGGATACCCTTATCGCGATCGTTCCTGTCGGGCACATGAAGGAGGAGGAGGACCGCGAGTGGGGCGAGATCCGGGATGCGGCGCGCGAGCAGGTATTCCGGCGCCTGGCCCTGCTTGGGATGCGGGACCTATCGGAACACATCAAATTCGAGATGAGCTTTGCGCCTCCCACCTGGGAGAAAAAATACAACCTGGTCAAAGGCTCGACGCACGGCCTGTCACATAACCTGGCGCAGCTCGCCTGGTTCCGGCCTCACAACCGCCATGCCCGCTATCCCAACCTGTACTTTGTGGGAGCCAGTACGCACCCCGGTACGGGGATACCCACGGCGATGATCTCCGCCCGGCTGGTCTCGCAGCGGATCATGGACGAGCAGGGCGATTAGCCTCATCGACACGAAGGCCCGGCACAGGGTACTGGACCGGGCTTTATAATGACCTCATGGAAACGCTGAAATCCTTGTTTTCCCTGGACCCGTCCATTGTCTTTCTAAACCACGGGTCCTTCGGCGCAACGCCCCGACCCGTGTTCGAGGCGTACCAGGCCTTCCAGGCCAGGCTGGAGAGGCAGCCGGTGCTCTTCCTGGGGCGGGAACTGGACGGCCTGTTATTGGAAGCGCGGGCCGCGTTGGGAAGATATGTCAACGCACCCGCGGAAGACCTGGTGTACATCCCGAACGCCACTCACGGGGTAAATATCCTGGCCCGTTCCCTCGACCTTAAAGAGGACGAGGAGGTGCTCACCACGGACCACGAGTATGGGGCCTGTGATCTTACCTGGGCTTATGCCTGTAAGAAGAACGGGGCCAGATATATACGCCAACCCATCCCGCTGCCGGTCCAGGGTGAAGAGGAGATCGCGGAGCACTTCTGGGAAGGCGTAGGTCCGCGGACACGGGTGATCTATCTCAGCCATATCACTTCCCCCACGGCCCTGCGCATGCCGGTGGAGACGATCTGCCGGCGAGCCCGGGAAGCGGGCATCCTGACCGTCCTGGACGCGGCCCATTCGCCGGGCCAGATCCCGGTGGACCTCCAGGCGCTGGGAGCGGATGTCGTTTTTGGGAACTGTCATAAATGGATGCTCAGCCCCAAAGGGGCAGGCTTTCTGTACTGCCGCAGCGAGGTCCAGCCGATGATTGAGCCATTGATCGTCAGCTGGGGGA
>CAZSPX010000077.1:0-8432 GCA_964608885.1 uncultured Anaerolineaceae bacterium
TCCCCCCATCCAACTCCCGGGAAAGACATGAAACGCTACCTCCTCTTCACCGTATTTGTATCGGGCATGACCACCCTAGCCGCGGAATTGGCCGCCTCACGGCTGATCGGTAATGTTTTCGGCACAAGCAACCTCGTCTGGGCCAGCATCATCGGCCTGATCCTCATCTACCTCACGCTGGGCTACTTTTTGGGTGGGCGCTGGGCCGATAAGAACCCCGTCCCCGGCGCCATGTACCGGGTGCTGGCCTGGGGCGCGTTCACCCTCGGTCTTGTCCCCTACCTTGCCGGGCCGGTGCTGCGGGCCGCCGCCACAGCTTTTGAGGGCCTGCAGGTGACCGTCCTGGCGGGCTCTTTCGTGGCGGTGCTGGTCCTTTTCCTTGTCCCCATCACCCTCCTGGGGACCATCTCCCCCTTTGCCATCCGCCTCAGCGTGGACGATCCCCGCAGCGCCGGGGTGACCTCCGGCACGATCTATGCCATCTCCACCCTGGGATCGTTCATCGGCACATTCCTGCCCACCCTGGTGACCATCCCTGCCATCGGAACGCGCAGCACCTTCCTGCTCTTCAGCCTGTTCCTCCTGTTCGTCGCCCTGGCGGGCCTGGGAAGATTCGCAAGCCCCCGCCAGATGCTCGTCCATTTGTGGATGCCTGCCGTCCTGGCTGTGGCGGCCTTGATCTCGTCGAGCCAGTCCATCAAATCCAACACCGGGCAGGTCTATGAGACCGAATCGGCCTACAACTACATCCAGGTCCAGCAGATCAACGGCTATACCCTCCTCAAGCTCAATGAAGGCCAGGGGGTTCACTCCATGTACCACCCCGATACCCTGGCCTACGGCGGCCCATGGGAGCTGTTCCTGGCAGGTCCTTATTTCAACGCCGGTGAGCGCCCGGCGCAGGTCAAGCGCATGGCCATCGTGGGGTTGGCCGCCGGGACCGCCGCCCGCCAGGCAACGGCGGTCTACAACGCCCTGCCCATCGATGGCTTCGAGATCGACCCGCGCATCGTGGAAGTGGGCTTCAAGTATTTTGCGATGGACATGCCCAACCTTAACGTGCACGTGGAAGATGGGCGGCTGGGACTCGAGCAAAGCCCGCATTTATACGACATCATCGCCGTGGACGCCTATCGGCCGCCGTACATCCCCCCGCACATGACCACGCGCGAGTTCTTCCAGATCTGCGCTTCGCATCTGACCGAAAATGGCGTCCTGACCCTCAACGCCGCCAGCGTCCCAGGCGACCGCCGCCTGATCAACGGGCTGGCCACCACCATGCGGAGCGTCTTCCCTTCCATTCACATCGTGGATATCCCCGGCTCCTTGAACACCATGATCTATGCCACCAACCAACCCACGCGCCCGGAGGATTTCGCCGCCAATCTCCTGGTCCTTGCGCAGGACCCCGCCACCCATCCGCTGCTCCTCACCTCTCTGCAGACCGTCTTCGCCAACCTGAAACCCGGCTATGAGACCACGACCGTCTTCACCGACGACCGTGCGCCCATCGAGTGGATCGTGAACGACATGGTGGTGCGCTTCGTCCTCGGCGGCCAGCTGGGGACTCTCGAATGAACAGGATCCTTGCCTCCCTGCTTTCCTGGGTGGTCACTCTCCTCACGCCTGTCTTCCTGCTGGGACTGGCGCTGCGCATCATGCTGGCGCCCTGGTTCCTGCACGTCGAGTACCGTATGCCCTATTTCCCTGCGGATGAATACGGTTTCACCACCGCTGACCGCCTGCACTGGGCGCCTTTTGCCCTCGATTACCTGATCAACAACGCGGATATCTCCTACCTGGCCGACTTGAAGTTCGAGGATGGGACGCCCTTGTACAATCCCCGCGAGCTGAGCCATATGCAGGATGTCCAGCACGTCACCCAGGGCGCCCTGCGGACCTGGCTGGTGGATGCGGCCCTGCTGGCATTGCTGGGGCTCTGGGCCTGGCGTGCCGGCTGGATGCCCGACTACCGGACCGGACTGCGGCGCGGCGGCTGGCTGATGCTGGCGATCGCGGCGGCGGTGGCTGTCTTTGCCGCGGTCGCCTTCTGGCAGTTCTTCACCATGTTCCATGCCATGTTCTTCCAGGGCGATTCGTGGCTCTTCGAGTACTCGGACACCCTCATCCGCCTGTTTCCCCTGCGCTTCTGGCAGGATGTGTTCGTCTGCGTGGCCGTGATCGTGGTGGGAGGCGCCCTTGGCCTGGCCTTCGGGCTTCGAGAGAGGACTGCACCCCCGGTCTCTGCCGGGAATCCCGCCTGAGCCGCGGATGGCCTGATGTATAATCCCCCAAGGAGAAGAGGATGCTCGCAAATTTATCGCTTGAGAATCGGGTCGCGGTCGTTACGGGCGGATCACGCGGGATCGGGCGGGCTGTGGCCCTGGAGCTTGCCGCCCGGGGCGCGGCTGTGGTCGTGAACTTCAATCGATCGCCCGAGGGCGCCCAATCGGTGGTCGAGGCCATCCAGTCGGAAGGCGGCAAGGCAGCCTCCTTCCAGGCCGACGTCTCGGATTTCAAGCAGGCCGAGGCGCTCATCCGCTTTTCGGTGGACACTTTTGGCGACCTGAGCATCCTCGTCAACAATGCCGGGATCACCCGTGACCAGCTCATCATGCTGATGCCTGAATCCGATTGGGACGCCGTCATCACCACCAACCTGAAAAGCACTTTCAACTGCTCGAAAGCCGCCGTCAGGCACATGCTGCGCAAGCGCTATGGGCGCATCATCAACATCGCCTCCGTGGCCGGGCAGATGGGCAACCCCGGCCAGACCAACTATTCTGCTTCGAAGGCCGGCCAGATCGGCTTTACCAAGTCCCTGGCGCGCGAGGTGGCCGCCCGCAACATCACCGTCAACGCCGTGGCCCCCGGCTTTGTGGACACCGAGATCCTGGATGCCATGTCGCCGGAGGTCCTGGAGGCGGCTCTCAAGCTGGTCCCCCTGGCGCGCAAGGGCACGCCCGAAGAGATCGCCTACGCGGTCGCATTCCTGGCCTCCGACCAGGCTGCGTTCATCACCGGACAGGTGCTGGGCGTGGACGGCGGCATGGCCATGATGTAAGGAGAAAAATGGCTTCCTATAATGATACGCCCGGCAAGACCACGGTCTCCCCGGATGTCCTCACGACCATCACCCGCCTGGCCGCCCTGGGTGTCCCCGGCGTGGGACGCCTGGCTCCCGTCTCAGGCGGCGTCAACCGGCTGCTCCGGCGCGGCCCCAATGATGGCGTGCAGATCGAGGTGCACGACAATACCGTTTTTGTGGACCTCTTCCTGATCCTCAAGCAGGATGTGAACATCCGCGAGGTCAGCCGCAGCGTCCAGCAGCAGGTGGCGCGCTCCATCCAGGAAATGGTCGGGATGGAGGTCGGTCACATCGACATCCATATCGAAGATATCGACTACGAGGAAGCCTCCGAGGCCTGACCTGATGAAGTCCCGCACCCGGGCCCGCAGTGTGGCACTGCAGGTACTTTACGAAGTGGATATCGCTCAACATGCCCCGGCCGAGGTGCTGCAGCTTCGTATTGAGGACCAGAAGGACTCTTTCAACGCCGAGTTGGCCGAATTCGCCCGCCAGATCGTCTTCGGGGTGCTGCCGCTCAAAGAGAAGCTTGACCATGCCATCGCCCATTACGCGCCGGAATGGCCCCTCGACCAGATCGCTGCCATTGACCGGAACATCCTGCGCATCGCCTGCTGGGAGTTCGCGGTCCAGCATGAGACCCCGGTGAAAGTCGCCATCAACGAGGCGGTGGAATTGGCCAAACTCTACGGCTCCGATTCGGCAGCCCGCTTTGTCAACGGCGTGCTGGGCTCCCTTGTAGAGCACCAGCACGAGCTCGAGCAGCAGCTCAAACCAGCCGTAGACCCGGCGGATACAGGTACAGACTGACATGGAATTTCTCGGCATCGGCGCACCTGAGCTTGTCTTCATCCTTATCATCGCCCTCATCCTTCTGGGCCCGCGGGATATGCAGAAGGCCGGGAAGACCATCGGCGTCTGGCTCAACAACGTGGTCAGATCGGAATGGTGGCGCGCCATCCGCCGCACCTCGGAGGAGATCCGCAGCCTGCCCACCAACCTGATGCGCGAGGCCAACCGCGAGATGATGGACATCGAGCGCGACCTCCACAAGACGGTCGAGCCGCCCTCCATTGGCGGCCCGCGCCCCTCCGCCACGACCGCCCCGGTGGACCCGACGCCTGCCCCGGAATCCGTGGTACTCCCCGAGCCGCCGGCGGAAAGCCCCCCCGAGGCCGTATCGCCCTCCGCAGAACCGGAAGTCCGCACCGGACCCAAGCCAAACGATCCGCCCGCTCAAGAGGAGTGAATGCAGAAGCGCCCCACAAATCCATGGCGGGTGATCATCTCTCCATTTCGCCTGATCCTTGATATCCTGGCTTTTCCACTCCGCCTTCTCCGGCGCTTCAGGGAATTCCTGGAGAGCGAGCCGGAGGAGCATCCGCTCGGGGATGTGGTGGCGGGCGTGGTGACGGATTCTGAATATCGCCAGCATGTCTGGGCGGAGATCGATGCACTGCGCCGGCACCTGCTGCGCGCGCTCCTCGGCCTGGGGGTGGGCGTGGGGATCTCCTTCGCCTTCACCCAGCGCATCGTGGACTTCCTGGCTGCGCCGGTGGGCGGATTGCAGGCCATGCGGGCCATCGAGGTCACCGAATCAGTCGGCGTCTTCATGCGGGTGGCCCTGCTCACTGGGATCGCCATCAGCCTGCCTTACATCGCCTTCGAGTTGTGGGCTTTCGCCGCACCCGGACTTCGTCCCCGGGAGCGGAAATTCGGATTGCTCGGGATCCCGTTCGCCACCCTGCTCTTCATCGGCGGCATTGTCTTCACCTACGCCGTGCTGCTGCCCACCGCGCTGCCGTTCCTTCTCAACTTCATGGGCATCGAGGCGCAGCTCCGCCCGCAGTCCTACTTCAGCTTCGTCACCGGACTCATGTTTTGGATCGGCATCACCTTCGAATTCCCGCTGCTCATCTACGTCCTCACCGCCATGGGGTTGATCAAGCCCCAGGCCCTTGCCCGCCAGTGGCGGCTGGCGATCGTGATCATCGCCATCCTGTCCGCTGCCATCACCCCCACCGTCGATCCGATCAGTATGTCGCTGGTGATGGTGCCCATGTCGCTGCTGTATTTCCTCAGCATTGGTCTCAGTTTTATTGCGTATGCCGGGCGGGAACGCCCGCGGCCCGATACCGCCTCACAGGAGGGAGAATGAAACCCACACGCCGCAATCGTCCTTACACGCTCATCTCGATCATGGCCCTGTTCGCCCTGCTGGGACAGGCTTGCAGCCTGTCCCTCATCAAGCTGCCGGACCTTTTTCCGCCCGTCACTACCGGCCAGCCTGTGGTGACGGTCCCGCCCGGGACGCCCCAGCCCATGGCGCAGACCACCTTCGTCGTGGCCCTGCCCGAGCCGCTGGCCTCCGGCGAGAGCCTCATGCTCATGACCATGGATGAGGTCACCGGGTTGTCCCTGCATGCCAATTCCTATCCCATGCAGGCCCGTGACGGTCTCACCTTTTCGGCCACACTGGCGCTGCCCCTCAATGCCGTGGTGAAGTATCGCTATGTCAGGCGCGGCGGAAGCCTGGTCAACGAAGATTCCAGCCTGGGCGTTCCGGTGCGTTACCGGCTCTACCAGGTCCTCGCACAGGCCGAGGTGCAGGATATCGTGAGCGATTGGGCTGACAAGGTCTATTCCCGCCAGACCGGCCGCATTGCAGGCCGTGTATTGAACGCCGACACCGGCGCGCCGGTCCCCAACATGCTCGTCAATTCAGGCGGCGTCCAGGCG
Organism: uncultured Anaerolineaceae bacterium; assembly: GCA_964608885.1. Classification (GTDB taxonomy): domain Bacteria; phylum Chloroflexota; class Anaerolineae; order Anaerolineales; family Villigracilaceae; genus JACPVF01. Next base: position 5,828 of record CAZSPX010000077.1, read on the forward strand.
CTCACTGACTCCACCGGCCGTTTCAGCCTGGAGGGCCTGCCCGCAGGGACGCAGAACCTGGTGGCCTACGCCCTCGACGGCCTGTACCAGCCCTTCCAGCAGGGAGCCACGGTCGGCCCGGGCCAGAGTACCAACGTGGACCTGCAGGTGCATCCTGCTCCGCATGTCTCCGTCACTTTCAATGTGACCGTGCCCACCAACACGGTTCCCGGCGCGCCGGTGCGGGTCGCTGGCAACCTCTTGCAACTGGGGAACACCTTTGCCGACCTGCAGGGGGGCCTGAGCACCAACACAGACCGTATGCCCCTGCTCTCGCTCACCCCCGACGGCCGTTATACCGGCACCATCAGTTTGCCGGTGGGCGCTTACGTGGAATACAAGTACACGTTGGGCGACGGCTTCTGGAACGCCGAGCATGACGGTGCCGGCCAGTTCGCGCTGCGCAGTTTCGTTGTCCCTCCCCAGGATGTAGTCCTCCAGGATCAGGTCGTCACGTGGCAGGCTGGCACGGCTTCCGGCCCCATCCTCTATGAGGTGAACGTTCCCTCCACCACCCCCGCCGGGGACATCATCTACATCCAGTTCAATCCTTACGGGTGGACCGAGCCCCTGCCGATGTGGCCGCTGGGCAACAACCGCTGGGCGTACAAACTGTACAGTCCCCTGAATATCCTGGGATCCTTCGGATACCGCTACTGCCGCAACGGCCAGTGCGGCAGCGCCGACGACAAGCAGACTCCGGGCTCCACCTCCTCCGGAAGACTCTCCACCACCAGCCTGACCTCGCAGGATATCCAGGATACGGTGACCTCCTGGGCCTGGTATGAGAACCCCGAGCCCACCACCCTGGTCGGGGCCAGCATTGCCTCGCGCGGCTCCGGCTTTACCGCGGGCGTCGAGTTTCAGCCCACCTTCCGGCCCAATTATTCTTTCTTTGCCTCGCAGGCCCTCACCAATATTCAGGCGCTGGGCGCCAACCAGGTGACCTTCACTCCTACCTGGACCTATACCAGTCTCAATCCTCTGGATTTCACCACCTCCCCCGGGAATGATCCGCTGTGGATCGACACCGCCATTATGATCAGCCAGGCACGCGCCCTCGGGTTGCAGGTGGCCATCTTCCCCGCGGCGCGCTTCCCCGGCACGGCCGCAGAGTTCTGGGCCAGTGCCCCCCGGGATAACGCCTGGTGGCAGAGCTGGTTCGACCGTTACCGCGCCTTCGCCGTCAATTACGCTGACCTGGCTTCCCAGAGCGGCTCACAGACCCTCATCCTCGGTGGGGACTGGCTTGCCCCGGCCCTGCCGAATGGCAAGCTGGCGGATGGCTCTTCCTCCGGGGTGCCCGCCGATGCCGATGCGCGCTGGACCGCCGTGATCACCGAGGTGCGCTCTCATTTCAATGGCAATGTCTGGTGGGCGCTGCCCTATACCAGGGCCAGTCTCCAGGCGCCGCTTTCATTCCTCCAGGAAACCGACGGCATCTACCTGCTCTGGTCGGCAGCCCTTACCACGCAGGGCAGCGCCAGCAAGAACGACCTGGCCAACGAGGCCGGGCGCCTGCTCGATAACGAGGTCTCGGCCCTGCCGCCGCTCATCAACAAGCCGATCATCCTTGCGCTTGCGTATCCATCTGCCACAGGTGCAGCCAATGGCTGTCTCACCGATGGTCGCGGCGGCTGCCTGGACTGGGGCGCACTCAGCCAACCCAACCCCGATACCGGCACGGTCGCCCTTGACCTGCAGTCCCAGGCCGACCTGTACGAGGCCGTCCTGACTGCCGTGAACGGCCGCTCCTGGATCAACGGCATCATCAGCCGTGGCTATTATCTCCCTGCCGCGCTGCAAGACAAGTCCGCCTCGGTGCATGGAAAGCCTGCCGCGGATATCCTCTGGTACTGGTTCCCCCGCATGTTGGGAGTGGTGCAATAAGGCTTCAGCGTCCGAAGATCAGGTAATCCCCGCTCTCAAAAAGGAGCGTATAGCGGCTGTCCCGGCTCAGCGAGTCGAGCAGCCGCTCTGTTTTGGTATTCCTTTGGACAAGGACATGCGAGTATCGCGTCGCGGTCCGGTTTGACCAGTCCTCAAGGCAGGCTGTGTCTCCGCAGGCCTGAAGGGTGTTCAGGTCGTCCCGCCGCGGAAAGAACCCCGCCCCCAGCATCCACTCCTGCCCCTGGAGCGTTGTCCGGCTCTGACGCTGCGCGAGCGCCGGGAACCACTCCTGCACGGGATCGGTCATGGCGTCGCCGTTGCCGGTCAGCAGGATGAACTCGCTTTCGCGAGGCGTATTCTGCGCAGCCCAGGCCATGGCCTGTTGAGGCCCGGGGGGCCGCAGGCTCGTATTGCGGAGCGGGAACCCGAACATCGCTCCCTGGATGAACCATAGAAAGCCCAGCGCCAGCAGCAGGATCCGCACGCCGGCCGGTTCGGTGGGAGCCCGCCCTGGCGATCCACCCCTTCCCCGGGCACGGACTGCCTCCAGCAATGCAGGCAGCGCCTCCGTCAATGCCTGGGCCGCCATGATCACCGCAGGGATGTATGCATAGGCCGGCGCGCTGCGCGGTTCGACCAGGTAAGGCAGGGCCAGCCAGAGCGGAAAAAGCAGGTT
>CAZSPX010000077.1:8532-11488 GCA_964608885.1 uncultured Anaerolineaceae bacterium
AGCCAGGCATGCCTCCAGCCTGGTTTTTGAAGCATCTGCAGGACATGGTATTGTGCGAGCAGGAGGAAGAGCATCCCGGCGGCGCGTGTCAGCCCGCCGCCCATGATCTGCCAGGCAAAACTATCGGGGACCAGGGCGTAGATCATGGTCGCAGCCGCGGCACGCGGAGCATCCTTCAAAAGGGTGCGTGCCAGCAGGAAAAAGGCCGGGATGGAGAGCAGGTTGAAGAGGATGGGCAGCCAGCGCAGCAGCTCCAGGTCCGGCAGGCCGGCGGCATTCAGCAGCCCGGCAAGATAGAATCCCAGCGGTGGGTACGCGTAGGGGATGCTCGAGAAGTTGTAGCTGGTGAAGGCCGGGAGCGCGAAGCCGTTAAGCCTCAGATCGCGGATCATCACCAGGAACATGCCCCCATCGTTCAACGGAAACCCTGTCATCAGGGCGGGAAAGAGACGGGTGATCAGGCTGAACAGACCGGTCATGCCCAGGATCAATGCAGCCCACTGCTCACGGCTTAACGCACCTCTGGTGCCTCTCATCGGCGGGGATTCTACCATTTGGAGATCCCGCCTCCCTTGCAGTTGCATGCAGGCTCCGCACTATGCGCCGCCTCCAACGGGGGCTATAATCGGCCAAATTCGCCAATGGAGGAGTGCGCCATGAGAGTGCGTCGTTTTGTGCTGGGTGGGTTGAGCGTCATCGTGATCCTTGCGCTCGTGCTGGGTGCAGCAGGGGCGTTTTATTTTAAGTCCCGGCTGCCCAATACGGTGGCCCCGCAGTCATTTCCAGTGACCACCGGTGAGATCAAACTATCCGGGCTGGACGGTCCCGTGGATGTGACCCGCGACCATATGGGTATCCCGCACATCTACGCCTCGAGTCAGCACGACTTATTCTTTGCCCAGGGATATGTCCATGCCCAGGATCGCTTCTGGCAGATGGATACCTGGAGGCATATCGGTTCCGGGAGCATTTCCGAAATGTTCGGTTCCGCGCAGGTGGATACCGACACCTTCCTGCGCACCCTGGGCTGGCGGGTCACGGCCGAGAAGGAATGGGAGCAGCTGGGGCCGGAGTCACGCGCCATCTTGACTGCCTACACAGACGGCGTGAACGCCTACCTGAAAGATCACGATGGCACCGCCGCCAGCCTGGAGTACGCGGTGCTGGGACTGCTCAGCCCCGATTACCGCATCCAGCCGTGGACTCCCATCAACAGCCTGACCTGGGGCAAGGCCATGGCCTGGGATCTGCGCGGCAATATGGACGAGGAATTGACGCGCGCCATCCTGTTAAAGTCCCTGACGTCCGAACAGGTGGAAGCCATCTACCCTCCCTATCCCTCCGATCACCCGGTGATCGTGAACAAGATCGGGGACGGCGCAGGCACATCTGCCCTGCCCGCCGCCAGCCTGAAGCCCGTCCTTCCAGAAGTCTCGTTCGAAACCGTGGCGGCCAATATCGCCCGCCTGGATGGGATGCTCGGTCCCCTCGGGGACGGGATCGGCTCCAACTCCTGGGCGATATCCGGCAGGTTGACCTCCACCGGCATGCCCCTCCTTGCCAATGACCCTCACCTCGGCATCCAGATGCCCTCCATCTGGTACCAGGTGGACTTGCACTGCATGCCCAAAAGCGCGGACTGCCCGTATGAGGTGGCCGGGTTTTCCTTTGCAGGCGTGCCGGGAGTCATCATCGGCCACAACGACCGCATCGCCTGGGGCTTTACCAATGTGGGGCCGGACGTGATGGACCTGTTCATTGAAAAGGTCAACCCGGATAACCCCGGCCAGTACGAGGTCAATGGCAAGTGGGTGGACTTTGAGACCCGCAAGGAGACCATCAATGTGGTGGGCAAAGACCCGGTGGAGATCACCGTGCGGCTTACTCGTCACGGACCCGTCATTTCGGACGCCTACTATACGCTCAAGGATGTGGGTGACCCCAAGGACAAGGAGTTCATCCCCTTCCGGGAGCGCTCCGGCGTAGCCCTGCCGGAAAACTATGTCGTTTCCCTGGCCTGGACCGCCCTCAACCCCTCCACGCCCTTCGAAGCCATCTGGGGCCTGGACAGGGCCGCCAACTGGGATGAGTTCCGCCAGGCTGCCTCACACTTCCACGTCCCCGCGCAGAATTTGCTCTATGCGGACGTGGATGGCAATATCGGGTATCAGATGCCGGGCGATATCCCCATCCGCGCGAACGGGGATGGCCGCCTCCCCGTCCCTGGCTGGACCGATGAATATGCCTGGACGGGCTTTATTCCCTTCGAGGATCTTCCCTACACCTTCAATCCTGCCGAAGGCTATATCGCCACCGCCAACAACCAGGTGCCTCCTGCAGACTATCCCCACCTGATCACGACCGACTGGGATTATGGCTTTCGGGCGCAGCGCATCGTCGATCTCATCACCTCAGCTCCCGGCAAGATCGACATCCCCTATATCCAGAAGATGCAGGGCGATTCGATGGATGCCAACGGGCCGGTATTTGTGCCCCTCATCCTGGCTCTGCCCGCCGATCCCGCCCTGGAGCCGGCGGTCTCCCTGCTGAAGGGCTGGGATTTCCAGGCGCGTGCCGATTCCAGCTCCGCGGCGGTCTTCGAGGCCTTCATCCGCGCCCTCATCCACAACACCTTCGACGACGAGCTTCCCAAGGACTTCAAGGCCGATGGCGGCTCCCGCTGGAACCAGGTCCTGAGAACCATCGCACCCGACCCGCAAAATCCCTGGTGGGATGATGTATCCACGGCCGGCGTGGTGGAGACCCGCGATGACATCCTCAAGAAATCGGTCCTGGATGGCCAGGCCGAGCTGCGAAAGATGTACGGCTCCGACAGCTCAAAATGGAAATGGGGCGATATGCACGCTGCAACCTTCCGCAACCAGACCCTGGGGACCTCCGGCATCGGCCTGATCGAAGACCTCTTCAACCGCGGCCCCTTCCCGGTGGGCGGCGG
>CAZSPX010000078.1:0-11433 GCA_964608885.1 uncultured Anaerolineaceae bacterium
AGGTCCGCGCGGCGGACAATCAGGTCGATCTCGCCATACGGGGTGCGGACATTGGAGGCGATCAATTCACAGCCCAGGTCCACCAGGTACTGCGCGGCGGCCGCCTCGCCCCAGCGGCCCACGACCTGGTTATGGGAGACTTTGCCTGGCTTCATCCGTGTGCCGACTCAGGAGAGAAAGCGCTCCAGGAAGCTGCGCAGGCGGGTATCCCAGCGGCGGTGCCGCGGCTGAAAATCATAAACCAGCCGCTCGTAGTGACCCATCATAATGCGGTTGGTGCGCTCGATGGAATATTGTGTGGAAGCCTTGCGGGCGGCCTCGCCCATGCGCTTGATCAGCTCTGCATCCAGGCACAAGCGCGTCAACTTGGCAGTGAAGGAGGCTAGGTCATGGTTGGAAAGAAACCCGGTGACCCCGTCCTCCACGGTGTCGCCCACGCCGGGAGAATGGATGCCCACCACAGGCAGTCCCGTGCCCATGGCTTCGATGACAGAGAAGGGATGCACTTCGGTCACGGAGGAGGTCACAAAGGCATTGCACATTGCAAGATATCCGGGCAGTTGTTCATGAGGGACCATGCCCGTAAAACGCACGCGGTTCTGGATCTCAAGCTCGAGGGCCAGGGATTTCAGCTCCTCTTCGAATGGCCTGGGTCCTCCACCCACCACCAGCAAAAAGACATTGTCCACGGCCTGGGCCACACCTGCAAAAGACCGGATCAGGAAATCCAGGTTCTTCTCCTGCGCCAGGCGGCCGGCATAGAGCAGCAGGGTATCGTCTTTCTTATATCCAAAGTCGCTGCGGTTGAGGGGTTCGGCGCCGAAGAAACGGGTCAGGTCCACACCATTTGGCACCACCTCGATGGGGGCGTTCACCTCCAGCTGCCGAAGGACTTTCTCCATCCCCTGCGAGGGAGAGATGACCAGATCCACAGCCTGGCAGAAGGAGGGCATATAGGCCTGCAGTAATCCCTGGCTGAGCTCCTCCGGCATCATAGGCAGGTAGGTCTGGGCGTACAGGTCATAGCGAGTATGGTTGGTAAAGACGATGGGGACTTGCACGGGGCGGCAGTAATGGAGGGCAAGCCGGCCGCTCAGGAAGGGATGATGGACATGGACCACATCCATGGTCTGCAGAATCTTCTTGGCGGGACGCGAATAGCGGAGGGAGAGATAATAGCCTGTATCCGCCAGGGGCATCCCCGGGCTGCGGACGACGCGCGGTGCATCGTCCTGGTAATCCAGGTCGCCAAAGGTGAACACATACACGTCATGACCATGCTTCTCCAGGTAGGCCTTGTTGAGGTCAATATAGGTTGTAATCCCGCTCACGTGGGGATGATAGGTATCGGCCATCATTCCTATTCGCATGGAAACTCCTCACATCCCATGCTAAGGCCTTGAAAGGAGCCTGTCAAGGTGAAACCACCTCCCAGGGGTGCATGGGACCAGACAAAAGGCCAACCCCATCCTATGGTAAAATTTTCGTTCCGAGAAGGAAATATGACGGTTAAGTTGGTCCTGCGCGAGAGAGAATATGAGGTCCGCCCGGGCATGACGCTGCTGGATGCGTTAAAGAAGAGCGGGATCGTTCCCGAATCCGTGATTGCCACCCGTTCAGGTGAAATGATCGTGGAGGATGAGATCCTGCGGGACGGCGAGGTTATCAAGCTGATCGCGGTGATCTCCGGCGGGTAAAGGCACGGGCACCGCGCAAATTTCCGCCGCCTGGAAGCTCGATCCACTGTTTACAGGCAGATGCAATGAAATGTAAAAAATGCGGCGAAAAAGCCTCCATCCAAATGCGCCAGCACCGCCTGGCGCTGTGTAAAGAGCATTTCCTGGAGTGGGTGCCGGAGCAGACCGAACGTTTCATCAAGAAATATGGGATGTTCTCCCGGGATGAGAAAATCCTGGTGGCAGTCTCGGGCGGCAAGGACTCACTCTCGCTTTGGGATATCCTGAGCCGGCTGGGTTACCAGGCGGACGGACTGTACATCGGGCTGGGGATCGACGGCGGGATCGGGTACTCAGCCGAGTCGCACAGGCTCACCCGGGCCTTTGCGGATGCGCGCGGGCTGACCCTGCACTCGGTGGATGTGGAACAGGAATACGGGCAGCCCATCCCGATGATGGCAGAACGGAGCCACCGGGGATACGGAAAGCCCTGTGCGGTGTGCGGGTTGACCAAGCGGCATGTCATGAACCGGATGGCGCGTGATATGGGCTATGATGTGCTGGCCACCGGGCATAACCTGGATGACGAAGCTGCGGTACTGTTTGGCAATACGCTGAGTTGGGAAGGCGATTTCCTGCTCCGCCAGGGACCCGTCCTGCCGGAATCACCGGGGCTGGCCCGCAAGGTCAAGCCCCTGTGCCGCTTCTATGAGCGGGAGATGACGGCCTATGCCCTGTTGAGGGGCATCGAGTATATTTATGAGGAATGCCCGTTCGCCGAAGGCTCGACCTCGATCTATTACAAGGAAACCCTCAACCAGCTTGAGACGGCTCGCCCCGGAGCCAAGCTTACCTTTTACCTGCGCTTTCTCGAAGCCCGCAAGGACGGCCTGTTCCGGGAAGCCGGGGCGCCCGCGAACCTGCATCCATGCACGCGCTGCGGCCAGCCGACCTCGGCGCCGGAGCTGTGCTCCTTCTGCCGCCTGATCGAAAAAGTCAATCAATCCTAAACCCAGGAGATCCATGCCCGCCAACCCCGCTCCCCCCAAGGTCAAGCAACCTCCCGTGCTTTTTGACAAGACCCAGGCACTCATTTCACGCCTGAACAAGATGCTGGGCGGCTGCCTGATCACCTACTGGAACAACCCGCGCGGCAGCGTTTGCCAGGATGACGTGGTGGCCCTTTACGAACTCCTGGAGCACATCGGAAAACAGAAGGTCATCTACCTTTTCATCAAATCCAGCGGAGGCAGCGGGCAATCCTCCCTGCTGCTGGTCAACTTGCTGAGACAGTACTGCGATGAAGCGATCGCGGTCATCCCGCTGGAGTGCGCCTCCGCAGCCACCATGATCGCGCTGGGCGCGAACGAGATCCAGATGGGGCCGATGGCCTACCTGACGGCTGTGGATACCTCACTGACCCATTCCCTTTCACCGATCGACCGCGATAATGACCGGGTGAGCGTCAGCCTGGATGAGCTGACGCGCGTGGTGCATCTATGGCAGAGCCAGCGCTCGGACTCCAACGAGAATCCCTACCTGGAGCTCTTTAAATATGTCCACCCCCTGGTGATCGGAGCAGTAGACCGGGCGGAATCGCTTTCCATCATGCTGTGCAAGGAGATCCTCTCGCACCATATCAAGAGCGAGAAGACCACGGAACAGATCGCCGGGGCGCTGAACTCCAAGTACCCATCCCACAGCTACCCCATCCTTTATAATGAGGCTCAGCGCATTGGGCTGAATGTGAAACGTCTCAACCCTGAAGTAAATGCCCTGCTGCTGGAGCTGAACGAGCTGTACAGCGAGATGGGACAGCGAGCCACCACGGACTTCGATGACACCCATGCCCACGGAAATGAGATCCTCAATATCTGGGAAGCGAACGAGGTCCAGGTTTTCTACCAACAGGATAAGGATTGGTTCTACCGCACCGAGGAGCGCCGCTGGATCACCCTGAACGACAATTCAAGCTGGCGGCGCCTGCAAAAGGTGGGCACGAAGGTCGAAAAGTCCATCCTGCACATTGCCTGAGCCGGCCTTCCGGGAGTGCGAACCGGATGGACGACACATTCTGCATCGAATCTGCGGCGGGTCAAAATGCTATCCTTTCATCTGGCATTCAAAGAGATCTGGCGGAACCGGGGACGTTTTTTCCTGGTAGCGCTGGTCATCGCTCTCATCACACTCCTGGTGCTTTTCATCGCGGCCCTGGGGGAAGGGCTGGGAAACAGCAACCGGGAGTATATCTCCCAGCTGGATGCGCAGCTGGTGGTGTTCCTGGACAAGTCGGATCTCATCATCTCGGCCAGCCGCCTGGACCAATCCGTGCTAAAGGCGGTGCGCCGGGTGGAAGGTGTGGCGGACGCCGGGCCCATCTCCACCTCCAGCACAACCATCATCCTTGACAATGGAGAGGTGCTGAAGGTCTCCATGTTGGGTGTTGAGCCGGGACGGCCCGGGCTTCCGCAGGTGACCGAGGGGAGGGGTTTCCAGAGCCAACTGGCGCGCGAAGCGGTAATAGACGCCAACGTGGCCGAGCGGTCAGATATCAAGGTAGGGGATACGATCACGATCCGCTCGACACAAGGCACCAAGGACCAGTTCTTCAACCTGAAGGTGGTGGGGCTGGCGAAAGGCCAGGCGTATCTGTTTGCCCCCACGATCTTTGTACCGCCTTCCACCTGGGAGCGCGTGCGCCCAAAATCCGCAGCGGAGGCGAACAAGACCGTCCCGGATATCAACGTGATCGCTGTCCGGTTAACCCATCCCGAGGAGACCGGACTTGTGAAGGCCCGGATGCAGTCCGCTGTGAGCAATGTGGAAATTGCAGACATCTCCACCACGATCAAGAACATCCCCGGTTATTCGGCGCAGCAGTCCACGGTGCAGACCCAGGGAATATTCACCCTTTTGATCGGTGTGCTGGTGATCGGCGGGTTCTTCCAGATCCAGATCCTGCAAAAAGTACCGCAGATCGGCGTGCTCAAAGCGATCGGCTCTTCGAATGGGACGGTCGCGGCCGCGGCGGTCATACAGATCATGATCATCACGCTGATCGGGGTGGGGATCGGGGGACTGCTGACGTATGTCTTTTCGCTCTTTTTCCCGCCCACCATTCCGCTAGTATTCGACGGGCAGGCCTCGTTGCTGGCCATCCTGGCGCTGATCTTCATCGGCCCCCTGGGCGGCATGGTGTCGGTCATCTACGCCGTCAGGATCGAGCCGCTCAAAGCGCTGCGGCTTTCGTGAGGAAAGATGAACACACCGGCACTTGAAGTCCGCAATGTAACCAAGACCTTCCAGTTGGACGGCAGCACGGTCAATGCCGTGGATGACGTTTCCTTTTGCGTAGATTCAGGCGAATTTGTTGCCCTGGTGGGGCCGAGCGGATCGGGGAAGACAACCCTACTCTCCATCCTGGCTGCCCTGCTGCGCCCGACGAGCGGGCAGGTCTTGATCGGCGGGGATGACCTGGCGGGGATGAATGAGAAGGAACGGGTGAGGCTGCGGCGCGCCCGCATCGGGTTTACCTTCCAATCCAACAACCTGATCTCCTACCTCACCGCGCTGGAGAACGTCCAGCTCATGCTGCGCCTGAACGGAAAACTGGGACGCGAGGGGCGCATCCGCTCGGAGGAGATGCTCTTCCGGCTGGGTTTGGGGGACAGGCTGCGCAACCTGCCGGCGCAAATGTCGGGGGGACAGCAGCAGCGGGTGGCGATCGCGCGGGCCCTGATCCACAACCCAACACTGGTGCTGGCGGACGAGCCCACTGCCTCGCTGGATACCGAGCGGGCATTCCAGGTGGTGGAGACCTTTGCCCGACTGATCCATGAAAACCAGCGCGCAGGGATCATGGTGACGCATGACCTGCGGATGTGTCGTTTTGTGGACAGGGTGCTCCAGATGCGGGATGGCAAGCTGGTGCACATCTACGATACGCCCGAAAAGATCGCGAAGCTGGCGGGATTGGGTCCGTCTGAGTAGACTACTTCCGGCACCTGCTTGAGATGGCCTAATGGAACCGGTGATCGAAGTCCATGGACTGAAAAAACATTATGGGCCCGTGAGCGCCGTGGACGGGGTTGACCTGGAGGTTAGAGAGGGAGAGATCTACGGATTCCTGGGGCTCAACGGCGCGGGCAAAACCACAATGATCCGCACCATACTGGGAATGATCCGTCCCACCGAGGGCCATGTGCGGGTACTGGGACAAGGCGTTGGCCCGGGCGGCAAGGGACCCTGGAGCCAGGTCGGACAGCTGGTGGAAAGCGCGGTGGCTTACCCGGATCTCACAGTCCTTGAGAACCTGAGAATCTCGGCCAGGTTGCAGGGCATCACGGGGCTGAAGGAAGTCCGGCGGACCATCGAGCAGCTTGGGCTGGGTGATTCCAGCGACCGCAAGGCAGGCCAATTATCGCTTGGAAACCTTCAGAGGCTGGGCCTGGCGCGGAGCCTGTTCCACTCTCCACGGGTCTTGATCCTGGACGAACCTGTGAACGGGCTGGACCCAGCCGGTGTGGCGGAGATCCGTGCCCTGCTGGCCTCACTGAGGCGTGATCAGGGCGTGAGCATCCTGATGTCGAGCCATAACCTTCCCGAAGTGGACCGCCTCGCTTCGCGGATCGGGATCATCCATAAGGGGAAATTGATCGAGGAGCTGGATGGGGAATCAATGGAACGGCTGCGCGCACGCAGGCTGGAGGTTAAGGTCCGAGACCGAAAGGCTGGCGCGTCAGTGCTGCGGGAGGCGGGCTATCAAGTCCAGGATGACCCGGAGGGAGATCGATTGAGATTGTATGAACCCCGGGCGCTGGAAGTGCCTGATGGAATCGCCCGGTTGCTTGTCCAGGCTGGTCATCCACCCCTGCATCTTTCGGTGGAGCAAGAAGCCCTGGAGGAGCATTTTCTGCGGCTTACAGGAGGGCAGGGAGAGTGAACCTTCGGGCAGCGCTCTGGGCGGAAACCCTCAAGACCCGGAGGGCGGGAGTCGCATGGCTGGTCTTATTGGGATTCTGCATCGTCCCTGCCTTCGCCGGACTTTTCATGATCATTTTAAAGGACCCGGAGGCGGCGCGATCGATGGGGTTGATCAGCGCAAAAGCCAACCTGATCGCTGGAGAGGCGAGCTGGGCGACATTCTTCAATATGATGGGACAGGCGGCCGCCGTGGGAGGCGCCATCCTGTTCGGGATCCTCACAGCCTGGGTCTTTGGCCGCGAGTATTCAGACCGGACCATCAAGGAACTGCTGGCATTGCCAACCACCCGCACCACGATCGTCACGGCAAAATTCCTGGTCCTCCTGATCTGGACAGCCGCGATCTCCGTGCTGGTCTTTGCGATCGGCCTGATCATTGGATCCCTGGTGAATATCCCCGGATGGTCGCCCAACCTGCTGCAAAGTTCTGCGCTGGATTTCCTGGGGGCGAGCCTGTTGACGGTGGCCCTGCTTCCCTGGGTCGCCTTTGCCGCAAGTTGGGGCAAGGGGTATTTACCGGCCGTTGGATGGCTTGTACTGACCCTCAGCCTGGGGCAGATCGCTGCTATCACCGGATGGGGGGATTATTTTCCATGGGCTGTCCCGGCGCTTTTCAGCGGGGCGGTCGGCCCGCGTTCCGCACAACTGGGGATCCACAGCTACCTCCTTGTGTTCGCAACCTCGGTCTTGGGGATTGCGGCCACTCTAGCCTGGTGGCGATACGCGGACCAAAGCCGATAAAAAAACTTCCGGCCAAAGGCCGGAAGTCTGTGTGATCCCGCCGCCATATACTAGGCGGTTTCCAGGTATTTCTCTATCTCGTAGTCGCTGACCTGCAGGCGGAATTCATCCCATTCCTCCCATTTGGCGCGGGTGAAGGCTTCGAAGACCACGGAACCCAGGGCCTCGCGCAGGATGGTATCCTTTTCCAGCTCGCGAAGCGCCTCGGCAAGAGAACCGGGCAGCTCACCGACGCCCAGTTTTCTGCGCTCCTTTTTATCCAGGTGGTACAGGTTGATGTTGTTGAGCGGGCGAGGGGGGACATCCTTGCAGTCGATGCCATCCATGGCAGCGGCAAGCATCCCGGCGAAGGCCAGGTAGGGATTGGAGGAGGGGTCGGGGAAGCGCAGCTCGGCGCGCATGGACTTATGACGGCCTTCGGTGTACCGGGGGATGCGGATGAGCGCCGAGCGGTTGATCTGTGCCCAGCCGATATAGACCGGGGCTTCGTACCCGGGCACCAGGCGTTTGTAAGAGTTCACAGTAGGCGCCACCAGGCCGGCCAGGCCGCGAGCGTGATTCAATTGACCGGCTATGAAGGAGCGGGCGATCTCAGAGATCTTGAACTCGTCGCTGTCATCAAAGAACAGGTTTTCTCCCTTATCGTCGAAAAGCGACTGGTGGCAGTGCATGCCGGAACCGTTGATGCCATAGACCGGCTTGGGCATGAAGGAGGCAGTCAGCCCGTGCTGGGCGGCGATCGCCTTGACCGTGTATTTCAGGGTCAGGACATTGTCCGCGGCGCGCACGGCATTGGCAAAACGGAAGTCGATCTCGTGCTGACCCAGGGCCACCTCGTGATGGCCGACCTCCACCTCCAGCCCCATGGTGTTCAGGGCGTCCATCAATTCGGTGCGGACAGTGACAGCCTCGTCGAAAGAGGAGAAATCAAAGTATCCGCCCACATCATGCGGGACCGGATGGACGCCGTGGCCATTCGTCCCCTTGAAGAGGAAGAACTCCGGCTCGGGGCCTATGTTGTAGATCCAGCCGCGTTCGGCGAGCTTCTTCATGGCCCGCTTCAGCACGCCGCGCGGGTCGCCCTCGAAAGGTTTGCCGTCGGGGGTGAAGATGTCGCAGAAGACCCGGGCCCGGCGCCTGTCGGCAGGAGACCAGGGCAGCACGGCATACGTATCCACATCCAACTCAAGACGCATATCCGATTCCTGGATGCGGGCGAAGCCCTCCACCGAGGAGCCGTCGAACCAAACCCCGTCCTCTAGAGCCCCTTCGAGGCGGCCGACGGGCATATCCACGCTCTTCACCGTGCCGATCACATCGGTGAACTGGAGGGAAATGAACTTGACATCATCTTCCTTCACGCGCTTGACAAGATCCTTTGCATCCATTCCTACTCTCCTTCCTTTGAATAAGTGGGTTTCAATTCTCCATCACTGCGGATTTGGACCGCAGACTTTGGACCAGAGGCAAGGCTGCCCGGCTTTTCGACCCCGGCCGGTTTCCTTTTAGATGCGGTATTGATGAAGATCACCGAGCTGATAATAAGAACAGAGGCCGCCAGCACCCGGGCATTCAAGAGCTCCTGCGCGAGCAGGGCTCCCAGCAGCACGGCCACGAGCGGGTTGACATATGCATAGGTGGCTAGAAGAGAAACGGGGGCATTGTGCAGCAGCCAGCCGTAGGAAACAAAACCGATCAGTGAACCAAAGGCGATCAGGTACGCCAGCCCGAGCCAGGAAGAAGCCGAAACCGAGGTAAAGCTGAACCCGCGCCATTCCCCGGTAAATGCGCTGGTCAGGAGCAGAGCGGCAGCACCGGCCAGCATTTCGCCTCCAGTCATCATGAGGGTGGATTGCGGCACATCCGCGGAGCGGCTGTAGATGGAACCTATGGACCAGAGAAAGGCGGCGGTGATGAGGGCCAGGGTCCCCACGGCATCGAACTGAAGGCCGCCCTTGAGGCTGGTGGGTCCGACCAGGAGGAAGATTCCTGCAAAGCCCACCACCAGACCAGCGAGGGTCCGCCAGCCAGGTTTCACGCCGGAGGGACGCACGGCCTCGATGAGCACCAGCCAGAGCGGAACCGTCCCAACGATCAGGGCAGCGATGCCCGAGGGGATGCGCTGCTCGGCGAAGGAGACCAGACCATTTCCGCCGAGGAGAAGAAGCACTCCCACGATCACCAGATTCCTCCACTGCCTGCGGGTCGGAGGAGCATCCCCGGCCATGCGCCTCCAGATCAGCAGGATGGCCCCCGAAACGAGGAATCGGAGCCCTGCGCTCATGAAAGGCGGGATGGTCTCCACCGCGAAGCGGATGGCCAGGTAGGTCGAGCCCCAGACAATGTAGAGTGCCAGCAAAGCGGCCCAAATGCGGGTTTTCATACTCCTGCTTTCCGTACTTGCTCCTGTAAAAAAAACAAAAAGGACATGCCGCGGGCATGCCCTCATCATGGCACGGGTGCCATAAATAAAACAGCCCTTCCAAAACACGCACCGGGCAACAGCCGTGCTTGTGCCCGGGTCACTGCGCCGGCCTTGTCCCGACCGTTACCGGTCGGATTTCGGCCTGGCGGGCAGCAGCGTTTTTTTAAACTCTGCTCGCCTGACGCTTTCTTCGGAAGGGAGAAAGAAGCCTGTGACCAGGCTCCAGAGGCATCCGCTGATCGATCCGATTTTTTCCCGGTTGCCCGGGATTAGCGCGTCCCTCGCGGGACGGAACCTCCACCTCGTGGTCCTGAAAAAACAGGACCCAGCCGCTGATTCTCCGAATATTCAGTTGTTAATGGGGGCGATTTTACCCGCGCCTTCACCGGACGTCAAGCAGACCCGGGTACTATTCCGGAAGGAAAGGGAGGGGTGAATGATACTTCCAGGGGAGTTGTCGAAGAGGCTGTATTCGGATAATATAGGTCAAATTATTAACGGGAGGCTGGAATGGGACAGGCTTTTTCCATTGCTGATTATCTGAAAGTCATCGAACATGGGATGGAGACGCTCGATGCAGGGGGAAGAAGGAAAAAAGTCGTTATTGTGGGGGCCGGCATGGCCGGATTGGCAGCGGGCCTGGAATTGAAGCGGGCGGGGCATGAGGTGGTCATCCTGGAAGCGCAGCGCCGTCTGGGGGGCCGCATCTACACCCTGCGCGACCCCTTCATGGAAGGGCTGTATGCCGAGGTGGGCGCGATGCGCATCCCACGCGCTCACCAGCTGACCCTGGCCTACATCGACAAGTTCAACCTGAAAACCCACGATTTCACCATGGACAACCCGCGGGCTTATTATTACATCGGCGGCCGCAAGATCTGTATCGCGGATGTTGAAGCCGATCCCTCGCACCTGGGGTTCGAGGTGGGGGAGCATGAACGGGGCATGACCGCCTCCAGGCTGTGGATGAAGTGCATCCAGCCGCTGATCGATACCCTCCAGACAGGTGGCGAGGCCGCCTGGGAGGAAATTGTCCTGAAGTACGACCAGTATTCCACGCGCGAGTTCCTGGAACTTAACGGCTGGTCGGAGGGCGCGATCGAGATGTACGGATTGATCGCCAACCAGGAAGCCGTGATGAACTCCTCCTTCCTGGAGCTTTTCAGGGAGGATGCCGGCAACTACTATACCAATATGCTGGAGATCGAAGGCGGGACCGACCGGCTGCCTTATGCATTCCTGCCGGGGTTGAGAGAGAACCTCCGATTCGGGGCCAGGATGACCGCCCTTGACCAGTCGCCCGAGCAGGTGACGGTCCATTATGAGACCCCGGCGGGCAGGTTCGAAGAAACAGGAGACTTCGCCATCCTGACGGTTCCCTTCCCGGTGCTGCGGCATGTGGAGATCCTCAAGCCATTTTCCCGGGCCAAGGAGCGGGCCATCCGCCAGCTCCATTATGACGCCTCGGCCAAGATCCTTTTCCAGTGCCGGCGGCGCTTCTGGGAAGAAGATGAGGGCATATTCGGCGGAGGGACCATCACAGACCTGCCCATCCGCAACCTGTATTATCCCGATCACGGGCGCGAGAC
Organism: uncultured Anaerolineaceae bacterium; assembly: GCA_964608885.1. GTDB lineage: Bacteria > Chloroflexota > Anaerolineae > Anaerolineales > Villigracilaceae > JACPVF01. The sequence goes on from CAZSPX010000078.1 coordinate 11,415, forward strand.
GGGACGGGGGGTGATCCTT
>CAZSPX010000079.1:0-11418 GCA_964608885.1 uncultured Anaerolineaceae bacterium
AACTCCCCAAGGATGTCTGGATGGAAAAGTGGGGCGAGTTCGCGCGCGCCGGGGGCCACTTCATCCCCAATACTTATCTGGGCCGCGACAAGACCATCGAGGGACTCTTCCAGGAGGGCTTCGAGGCGGTCTTCATCGGTGTGGGCTCCGAGATCGATGCCAAAATGGAAGACACCCCCGGCACCGATCTGCCTGGCGTCTACGAGGCCACCGACTTCCTGATCCGCGGCAATGTGGAAAACGACCTGCTGCCTGCCGAGATGCGCAAGCCCCTCGAGCTGGGCCGGCAGGTGGTCGTGATCGGCGGTGGCGATACCGCCTCCGATTGCCTGCGCACCGCCCTGCGTCTGGGGGCCGAGGAGGTCACCTGCCTCTACCGCCGCACCGAGCGGGAGATGCCCGGCGGCAAGAAGGACCGCCAGATGGCACGGGATGAGGGCGCGCGCTACCGCTTCCTCACCCAGCCTGTAAAGTTCATCGCCGGTCAGGATGGGCGACTGGCTGCCGTGGAATGCATCGAGATGAAGCTCGGTGAGCCAGATGCCAAGGGCCGCCGCCGCCCGGTTCCCGTGGAAAACTCCAATTTCAGTGTGGCCTGCGATACCGCCATCCTTGCACTTGGATACTGGCCGGATCCGATCATCAGCAAGACCACCCCGGACCTGGAAACCCACGACTGGGGCCTGATCACCGTCAAGAACAAAGCCACCGGCGCCACCTCCCTCCCCGGGGTCTTCTCCGGCGGAGACTGTGTGACCGGCCCGGACCTTGTTGTGACCGCCATGGTCGCCGGCCGCAAGGCCGCACAGGCCATCGACGAGTATCTGAAATCCAAATAATTCGCTTATGACCATCTGAGGCAGCGGATCGACCCTTTTTGAGAAGGGTACTGGCTCAAGCCAGGGTGCCGGGCGCAAGGCCCACGCAGAGACACACGGTCGAGTCCGCAAATACCAAAAGATGAGTTACCCCCACTGAGGGCATGTCGAGTCAGGACACGGCGTTTGCCGTGTCCTGACGCATTAACCCGGGGTGATTTACATCCAGGAATAAGAGCTGTTCCCCCGGCCTTGAGCCGTCACTTTAAAAAGAAACCGGCGACGCCGGGAAGCCATCGCCGTATTCCTCCGTCTGAGCCGATCAAAGGCTGCACCAATAAACGATATCTACCGGTAAATTTTCTGTCAGAGGCGGGTCACCTCTGCTCCCGGCATGTAACCATGTATGGATTATCCCACGCCGGGCGCATGAGTCAATCATTGGAGTATGGTACGTTTGCTTGGGCGGTTCAGTCTGCCTGCCGGGAGGGACGTCCCCCGGTAAGCAGCCATTCCTCCAGGACGTTCTGCAGCGCCTGGCGGCAGGCCTCGAGTTCCCCGGCGTGGGCCCAGACCCCGTTGAAACCCGGGATCGACCCGTAGCATTCGCCATCTTCGCCGATCACATACTCGGCCGTCATCATGACGTTTTGAATATATTCTGGCAGCACTCGCACCTCGGAAGCGCATTATAACGCGGGATCATGCCGGAGGTTCCACCCATTTCTCCCAGAGTGCCCTCAGCCCTCTTACGGAAGGATTTCGCTTGTGTTCCATAGAAAAACCTCGCCCGAATCGGGGTAGGCAAAACTGTTCCCGCCGGAAAGGAGCAGGGCCCCATCCGGGCTGAATTGCATGGAGTACACCGGTCCTTTGTGACCCTCGAGGGTGTTCAGCAGCTTGCCCTCATAATTATTCCAGAGCTCGATCGAGGACTTACCGGGCTGGGTGATGATCAGCGCCGTAAATTCCATCCGGGGAACAAATGCGGAGCCTGAATCCACCTTGAATGGGAAGGTCCTCACCACGTTTAGATCTCCTGTGGTCAAATTAACAACATTCTGCGATTGAAAATCACTAAAATACAGGAAGCCCCCATATTGGCGGTCCAGGCTGAAACTCATGCTCCGCGGGGCCTCGCAGTTTGCGGAAATGGAATGTGCCACCTGACCCGCTTTCAGGTCCCACACCTTCACGCCGCCTGAGCCCTCCCCGATCGCAAGAAAATCGCCGGAAGGATCAAACTCCAGGCAGGTGAAGAAATTATCGAGGCGGCCCTCAATGAGCACCGGCTCCCATTCCGTTCCCTGCATTTCTGCAAATTTGGTCATGTCCCAAAGCGCGGTTCCGTGTCCCTGTGAACCGGCTGCCAGCCAATTTCCCCGGGGGCTGATTGCCACCGCATCCACCCGGGGCATAAACAGTTTTCCCTGCAGTTCACCCGAGGAAACATCATAAACAAATATGGTGCCCTGGTTCGTAAAGGCCACTGCCATCCGGTCTTCACCTGCGGTGAAGGCGATATCTGCGACACAGTCGGCATCCGAGCTGGAGTAATCTCGGAAGACTTCACGGCTGGCCGTCTCCCAGAGACGCACCATCCCATTGCAGTTCCCGCTGGCCGCATACGTGGCGTTTGGCGACAGGGCCACGACCTCGCCAAATGCTTCACCGCCCGGCAAAGCGATCGGCGCAAAGGGCGGCAGGGTCGGGAGTACTACTGCCTCCGTGGGGGCAGGTTCCGGCGTAGGGGCTTCAGCCTGCTCCGGTTCCTCGGCAGGCGCTTCGTCCTGCTCCGGGATCAGGGCAGGGTCCAGCGGCAGCGTAGGTGAATCCAGGAAGTGAAGCACATAGGTACTTTTGGATTCTGGAACGATCGCCATCAGGAAGAAACCATCCGGCGCGTCCGCCGTGTCAAAAACCTCCACCACCTGGACCGGATAATTCACGCCGGTCTCATCCGTGACACTCAGACCCATGATCCCCTCAGGTTTATATAGAGAAAGCGGGGCTTTGGGGCCGCCGGGGTCGAGGACGAGGATCGGGTTCCTGGCTGTATCACAGCGGAAGGATACCAACAGGAATACAGACCCCTCGGGGGCTGACCGCTTTTCTCTCTCTGGAATATTCAAATTGTCCACAAATATGACTTGCGTGAGCGTCCATTGGTTCGGGCCGCGAATGATGGTCAGGGGGACGATGGCACTGGTGGGGCTTTCTGTCACAGGCTGGAATGCCACCGCGGTCATCGCCGCCGCGGTCCGGATATCCGACAAACCGACTGGCTTTTCGTCAGCGGTCTTTGCTTCCCATGGACGGATGGCCAGCAGGGCAATAACCAGCACGAGGGCTGCTAAGGCTGCGATCATCCACCATTTGGGCGCGGGTTGAGCCGCGGGTTTTGCCGCGGGAGCTTCCGCATCGTACCGCGCACGAACCGCTGCAACAAGGGCATTCTCCATCGTTTCAGAGATCACCGGGGCAGCCGGGGCCTCCGCCTTGACCGCAGGAACAACCGGGGCCGCAGGGGCGGGCGCTTTGACCGCTTCCGTGGGGGCCTTCTTCTCAGCCGTGGCGGCCCGCGGTTTCTTCGGCTTGGCCGCTTTGGGTTTCGCGCCTAATGGCGGCGGGGGCGGCAGCGCGGCAAGGTCGAACCGGTCGAAGGTGTTGTTCTTGCAGCGCGGGCACACGTACTTCGTGGCGCAGGTCTGGCAGATGCGCGTCCCGCATTTTTTGCAGGCGTAGGCCGTGTGCGCCAGATCCGGTCTTTGCCTCGACATCATCGCTTCGAGCGCGTCGTCGCCAAAGCCGATGGAGATCCCGCCTCCCCGCTGGGGCATGTACAGCCTGTGATGGCACAACGGGCACAGCGATGCATCCACGGTTTCTTCTTCGGGCGGCGTTTCTTCAATGGTCTTGTCTTTGGCCGTCCTTGCCCTGGCCGGTTCCTTAATTTTCAACCCCAACGCCTCGGCAAGCTGGTCCACCCCGGACTCCTGGACCTCTTCAGGGGAGAGGGTCACATCCGCCCGCGCCGTGGAGTATGAAAAATTAAGGAGCAGCCCGCACGGCGGCGCAGTGTATCGGGGATCATTGGCTTCGGCAAGAGCGAGCTTCAAGAGAGTCCCTGCCGAGTCAACCGGAACAAGCTGCACGGGCTCCGGGCCGAAATAGCGCCTTCGCCCCTGGATAAAGGCCGTGCCAATGGCCTTGGTTGTGAAGATCATCAGGTGGGGTTCCATGCTCCCCTGAGGCGCGCCCTGCAGCGGCCTCTCCTCATAACAGATGATCCAGCAGTAAGGCCTGGAAGCGGGATGTTCTCTGAGAGCCGCGATGAGCTCTTCTGCGGTGCCGCCGGAAATGCGGCTCCCAGTCCCGGACAATTCGCTTTCCTCCATTGATGAACCCTCCTGTTGTGGCTCGGAATCTGCGAAGGATGAAATTTGTAGAACTTCTAAGGGGGATTAGTGCAATTAGTCACATATATACCCCATGCATCACAGCATGTCAACAAAAACCTGTTTACAGGATGGTTAATTGAGTCTCCGGTTTCCACCCCATGTATAATTCCTTCCATGCTCTCGCGTCTGGGCCACTGGTTCGAATGGCTGTTCTTCCTTGTCACCACCGCGGCATTGCTGGGCGGCAGCACACCCGCACTGGCGGATGAGACCGGCCAGGTCCGCAGGTACACCAGCGCCATCGAGTTCGATTATGTCCGGTGGATGCTGGGGGCCCTGACCCTTAAGCTGCAGCAGGGAGCCGTGGGCGTCCCCGGCTACCTTGATCGCGCCGCGGGCCATCAGGTCGTCACGGAATACATGCGGGTCACCCAGCAGGTGATCGACGGCGAGGCCGCCCTCCAGCGCATCTACGCCGACGCCTCGGTGCAGGATAAGGAGGCGGCCTCCTCCCGGGTGCGCTCCCAATTGGAGCAGGATTACGCCCGCCAGGCCGCCCTGGCCCCCCTGGCCGAGGCAACCCTTCAAGACCAGGTCATGCAGGTCCTGGCAGAACAGGGCCTGACAGCCCTGGGGCAGCCGGTGCCGGATGTGCTGTATCATTCCTCCCCGCTGCCGAACGCGCTGATCGTCTCAAAACGCGAGGTCATCCAGCAGATTGCCAACATCTCCGTGAGCGCCGACCTTCCCATCGATGAGCAGGAGTCGCTGGAAAGTCGCGTGGATGCGGGGCTGGACGCCAGCTCGCTGGTGGTGCCGGTCGGCGGGATCGGTGTCTATCCCACCATGGTGATGCGCACCTCCTCCCTCTCCTGGCTGCTGGATACCATTTCCCATGAATGGACTCACAATTACCTGAACCTGCGGCCGCTGGGACTGCAATACGACCGGACACCCGAGCTCCGCACCATGAACGAGACCACCGCTTCCATCACCGGGAATGAGATCGGCAGACTTGTCCTGGAACGCTACTATCCCGAGCTGGCCTGGACGGGCTCCCAGACCGCAGGCTCCATCTCAAGCCCGCTCGATCATCCCGATCCCGGCGACCTGCCCCGCCCCGTCTTTGACTTCCGCGCCGAGATGCACACGACGCGCGTCCATGTGGATGAGCTGCTCGCCGCAGGCCGCATCCCGGAGGCCGAGGCTTACATGAAGGACCGCCAGCAGATCTTTCTGAAGAATGGCTATCTCATCCGAAAATTGAACCAGGCCTATTTCGCTTTCTACGGGGCGTATGCCGATGTTCCGGGCGGCGCGGCGGGTGAAGACCCGGTCGGGCCGGCCGTGCGTCTCCTGCGGGAGGAAAGTCCTTCCCTGGCCGCATTTGTGAACCGTATCTCGTGGATGTCAAGTTTTGATGAATTAAAGGAAGCCGTGAATGCGCAATAAACTGATCGGATCCCGGTGGAGGCATCTTCTCTTATTGGGTCTGTTTTTCCCTGGAATGGCGGCTCTACTCTCCGCCTGTAATCTTCTGCTCACTCCGCAGGAGGGCGTTTCCCCTACCGCAATGGCGTTCCCCACCGGGACACCCTTGCTTGCGACGGTTGTCCCCACGGGGACCGTGCGCGGCTGCTCGAGTGTCCGTCCGGAGCCTACCCTGGAACCGGTCAGCCTGGTCCCCGCGGCGACAGAAGCGGACTATTCCGTCGGTCCGGCGGATGCCAGTGTAACGATGGTGGAGTACTGCGATTTTCAAGCGCCCATCTGCCGCTCCATGGCCGCGGTGGTCAGCAACCTGGTCCACAATCACCCCGGGGATATCCGTTTCATCTTCCGGCCCGTGCCGCTGGTGGGCCGCCTGGATAAGACCGAGCTGGCCGTGCAGGCAGCCCTTGCCGCCGGAGAACAGGACCATTTCTGGGAAATGTACGACCTGCTCTTCCAGCATTCGGATGAATGGGATACCCTCACCCCCGCGAACTTCAAGACCTGGTTGAAAGACCGCTCCACCGGGCTGGGACTGGAGGCCGCCCGGTTCGCCGCAGACCTGGAAAGCCAGGCCACCATTGAAAAGTCCCAGGCCCTGTATGCCGCCTCCCAGAGCTTCGGGCTGCAATCCGTGCCGCTGGTGCTCATCAATGACCAGCCGCAGCCCACCTTCTCCCTGGACTATGATACGCTCAATTCGAATATCAGCCTGCTTGCCCTGGCAAAACGCCAGTTCAACGAATGCCCGCCCTTCTCCATTGATCCCTCCAAGCGGTACATCGCCACGCTTCACACGGACAAGGGTGATGTGGTGATCGAGCTTCTCCCCGACCGGGCTCCGCTGGCGGTCAACTCCTTTGTGTTCCTGGCGCGCAGCGGCTGGTTCGATGACATCACCTTTCACCGCGTCATCCCCGGATCGCTCGTTCAGACCGGCGATCCCAGCGGCACAGGGCGCGGCAGCCCGGGTTATCTCTTTGAAGATGAGATCGACCCCGACCTCAAATTCGATGCCCCGGGTCTGGTCGGGATGGCCAACCAGGGACCGGGGACCAATGGCAGCCAGTTCTTCATCACGCTGGCGGCCGCGCCACAGTTTGACGGCGGCTATACCATCTTCGGGCGGGTGCTGGAGGGACTGGAGGTCCTGAAAAAGCTGGCCCCCCGCAATCCTCAGGAGGATCCGCGTGCGCCTGCCGGCGACCGGTTGATCAGCGTGGAGGTGGAGGAGAGATGATCTGCCTCCCAATGACCCCGGGCGTGATAATATACAAACGATGAGCTTTCTATCTTCCTCCCCCCTCGCGCGCGACGGCGACCTGGCCCAACTGGTCGGCCTGCGTCACAAGCATTTCATCCTTACGCTCAAGGCCGGGGCCGACTTCCAGACCCACCGCGGCGTGCTCCAGCACGATGACCTGATCGGCAAACCCTGGGGCTCGCAGGTCTTCAGCCACCTGGGCGCGCCGTTCTTTCTCCTCCAGCCCTCCCTGGCCGACCTGCTGATCGATCTGCCGCGCAATTCGCAGATCCTGTACCCCAAGGATATCGGCTTCATCCTTGTGACGATGGGCATTGTCCCCGGCATTACCGTGATGGAGGCCGGCACGGGCAGCGGTTCCATGACCATCGCCCTGGCCGCCGCGGTCGGCGAGACCGGCCGCGTGATCTCCTACGAGCAGCGCGAGGATATGCAGAACCTGGCACGCAAGAACCTCGAGCGCGTGGGCCTGGCCGGCCGTGTGGATTTTAAACTGCGCGACATTGGCGAGGGCTTCGACGAAACAGAGGTGGACGCCTTCTTCCTGGATGTTCCCAACCCCTATGATTACATCCCGCAGGTGCGCGCGGCCCTCAAACCGGGCGGGTTCCTGTGCTCCCTCAGCCCCACCTTTAACCAGGTGGAAAAAACCCTTTACAACCTGCGCCGCAACCACTTCGCCTTTATTGAGACCTGTGAGCTTCTGCTGCGTTATTTCAAGTCCGAGCCCAGCCGCATCCGGCCCACCGATCGGATGGTGGCGCATACGGGCTTCCTCATCTTTGCCCGGCGCATCGAGCCCGGCTCGGATGAGCGCACCCGCGAGCTGTTTGAAGAGGCCGGAGCCGGCGAGCTGGAATCGCGCGATTGATACACAAGGAGTGAGCCGTGATGAGACGCGTATTCAGACGGGCCTTTCGCCTTGGCGCCGCGCCGCGGGTGCGCCGCGCCAATCAGCTCCTGGAGCAGGGAGATTACGCCGGGGCCGCCGCAGCCTATGAGGAACTGGCTGGCGGCGCAGGCAGGCGTGCCCCCATGCTGCTAATCCAGGCCGGGCGTTCCCGCATCCTGGCGGGAGAAACCGCCCAAGGGATGGAGCAGCTTAAGGAGGGCGTGCTGTCTCTGGCGGCGCGCGGCGGCCGCTGGAGACGCGTCCTGCGCATCGGCGAGCGGCTTGCAGCCGAGCTGCGCGGCCGGGGCCTGGAGACGGAGGCGCAGGAACTGCTGGACCTTTTAAAGAGGAAGATGCCCGTCATCCCTCCCAAATCCGAGCAAACCGAGCCGAGCGAGCGCAGCCGCCCCCGGCCTCTGCTGCCCACCCACTGCCCTTCTTGCGGCGCGCCGGTCCACTCCGGCGAGGTGGACTGGACCGACAACACCACCGCCGAATGCGATTTCTGCGGCAGTCCCATCCGGTCCCTGGAGAAGGGGACCTCCTAGGCCGGAGACAGGCGGGCAGGCTTCTCATCATGGACTTGACCGAGGAATACATCACCGGGCAACTGCGCGGCGCAGGCACCGACTCGGCGGACAGCTATGCCGAGATCGAGGTCATGTCCGATACCCTCCTGCGCTGCGCGGCTGTCCTTGTGCCGCTCATCCATCGGGAGGGTGCCTGGCATCTGCTCTTCACACGGCGCGCCGAGAAGCTGCTCTCCCACCAGGGGCAGGTCTCTTTTCCAGGGGGCGCCTGCGAAGCGGACGAGGCCACGCCTGAACAGACCGCCTTGCGCGAGGCCGAGGAAGAGATCGGCTTGCGCCCCGCGGATGTCCGCCTGCTGGGCCGCTTGAATCCCATGATCACCATCAGCAGCTATCGCGTGACTCCGGTGGTGGGAGTGCTCGCCTGGCCCTGCGTGTTCCGGGTCCATGCCTCTGAGGTGGCGCGGGTGTTCACCATCCCCCTGCTCTGGCTGGCCGACCCCGGGCACCGCTGGGAGTTCCCTTTCCCCGGGCAGGCGCGCTCCCTGATCGTCTATCATCCCTTTGATGGCGAGCTGCTGTGGGGCGCCACCGCGCGCATGACGGTGGATTTCCTTAACATGCTGGGGTTCGATTCCGCCCCTGCCCGCCTCTGAGCGCCGACTCCCCCAATAAAAACAACAGGCCGCCCCGGATGGGGCGGCCTGCATTTTGCACACAAGGCAGGAGGGTATTATCCTTCCTCTTCTTCCTCTTCCTTCTTGCCCTTCTCGATGACCTCGGGCTCTTCCACCGGCGCGCCTTCGACAGCCGGCGCAACTTCCTCTTCCGCCTTGGCGAAGGTCGTGACCACGATCATCTCATCCGGGTCGGTCAGGACGCGTACCTTGTCCGACACGCTCACATCCCCGACGCGGATGCCGTCGCCCACCTGTTTAAGGGAGCTGATATCCACCACAATGCGCTCTGGCAGATCGGTCGGCAGGCACTCCACTTCCAGGGTGGTGATGTTGGTCACCAGCACCGCATTGAGATCCTTGACCGCAGGCGAAACGCCCGTGATCTCGACGCGCACGTTCGTGCGGATGTTCTCTTTCAGGTTCACTGCCAGGAAGTCTACGTGCAGCAGCGTGCCTTTGACGTAATTGCGCTGCTTCTCGCGCACCAGCGCCGGGTACTCGGTCCCGTCCAGGTCGATCGTCACCAGGCTGGATGAGGTCAGCTTCGCCAGCATCAGGGAAGCGCTGTGGGCATCCAGGACGATGCTTACCGGCTCGACACGCCTCCCGTAGATCACGGCCGGGAGCATCCCCGAGCGCCGCAGCGCCTTGACCTGCTTGCCGGAGACATCCCGTTTGCTGGCTTTCAGAACAACTTTCTCCATCTTATCTCCTCGAGCGCCTCTCACCGGCCTCCGCCGGTTACCTTCGCTCTCTAGAATGAATTTCACCCGGAGGATCCCGGGAGATTACCTAATCATCGCGCTGGCGGAACAGCGCCTGCCCCAACAGGAAGATCGTGCCAGCGATCAACCCGCCGACCATGCCCGCCAGCAGCGCCATGCGGGTGTCCATCATGGTCTTGACCTCGCCGTCCACGTGCCGGGCCAGCAGGAGGACGGATTCGATGCGCTCGCCCTTTACCTGCTCGGCGGCCACCACTCCCGCATACGTGTTGCGGATCTCTGCGCTGCCTGCCAGGACCACGCCGGCATACCCATCCACGTGGACGGTATCCGCACGCAGCCCGGCTGCCCCGCTGTTGACCATCTGCACATCCTTGGCGGTGACCATGCCAAAGGCGCTCTCGTGGGAGGACACCTGGCCCGCCTGGACTTCCAGGGCCGCGGCAAGGTGCAGTTCCACCTCGTCCGCCGCGATCTCGCGCGCCGCGCTCTGGTGCATGCGCACCAGGTCGGCGTGGATGGAATCCGCTTCGGACTGGTTCATATTCATGACCTGGGGCTGCTCCTCAAGCGAGTCATCCGCCAGGCCTGAGGACTGTTCAGGGTCCTCCGGTCGCAGGTGCAAATGCTGGCTCATTGTGTACTCCTGACAGCAAGCGCGCCTCCCTGACCAACCGCGGAGGCGCAAGTACAGCGGGCTGGATTTTAGCCGCGGATCGGGCTTTCGTCAAGGACACTCGAAAGACACTCGGAATATCGCCTAAGAAATGCGCTACCGGCTCCCTGGGGGTGGCGGAGAGTCAACTGAAAAATTCAAATCCGCCTCAATCCCCTTCCGACCGGCAGATGTGATGTTTGAGGAGCGTAAATGGAGAGTTTCGTCCATATGTGGCAGGGTCGTGAGGACGATTTGAGGCAGATATTTTATGGGTAGGCGTCCTTCCGGCAGGGGTAAATTCCAGTTCGATTACAGAACGCGGATCATCGTCTGAAAGGTTTATAATCCAATAGCTCGTGAGGGGCTTCACAAGGGCGCGGGTCACGCAGGGGCTGCCCTCCCGGTAAAAAAGCTATCTTATTTCGGGAGAGAAAACAGCTCAGATCTTGCCTGTCACATAGGTGGTCATTCACCATCGCAACCAACGGGATGCACTGACCTTTTGTATTCGGTTAATCTGTCATCCAAGGGAGGGATCCATCAAAGCAAGCCGATCGTTCCGTATGCTTAGTTTCATTCTTGTTCTGTGCCTGATCCTGCTGCCCCAGACGGCCTCGCAGGCCGCAGCCGGGGATACCACGCGCGTCTCGGTGGCCTCGGACGGCACGGAAGCAAATAGCAACTCGAGCGCCCCTTCGATCTCCGCGGATGGACGCTACGTGATGTTCCCCTCCTCTGCCACCAACCTGGTGGCGGGGGATACGAACGATGACAATGATATTTTCGTGCATGACCGGCAGAGCGGGGCGACGACCCGCGTCTCGGTGGCCTCGGACGGCACGCAGGCAAATGCTCCCTCGTTTAACGCTTCGATCTCTGCCCATGGGCGCTACGTGACCTTCAACTCGGCTGCCAGCAACCTGGTGGGGGGAGATACGAACAACGCGCTCGATATCTTC
>CAZSPX010000080.1:0-1652 GCA_964608885.1 uncultured Anaerolineaceae bacterium
CAGCTGCAAAAACCTTCTGCATGGCTTCCAGACCGGCCGCTTCACCGCCGCCCGTCCACCACGAGAAGACTTCCACCTGGGTGGCTTCCGCAGCAGGCGGTTCGGTCGCAGCCGGGGGCTCGGTGGCCGCAGCCGGGGGCTCGGTGGCGACGGCCGGGGGTTCGGTCGCAACGGGAGCAGGGGTGCCGCAGGCGGCCAATACGATCGAGGCGATCATGAGGACGCCCAGCAGGCTGAACAGAACTTTCTTGGACATGAGTTTCTTCTCCTTTTGATGTGTCGAACGTACACGTACCCAACGTGCCTCAGGCTGCCCCTTGCACTCACCTCCTTTCCACGGATGCCGGTCTGGCCAGTATATCATCCACCACGATGGCCACGGCGCCGATCAGGCTGGCCTCCGGGCCAAAGCGGGAGAGGAAGACTTCGGATTGCTGGCCGATCTCAGGCAGGGAATGTTTTAGAACGGTCTTCTGGATGGACGGCAGCAGGTATTCCCCGGCCAGGCTGAGAGGCCCGCCCAGGATGATCTTTTCGGGGTTGAAAATGTTGATCAGGCTGGCGAAGCCCTGTCCCATGGCGGCTCCGGCCTCGGAGAGCGATTCGATGGCCTGCGCGTCCCCCAGGTCGGCGGCCTGCTTGATGAGCGGGATGCTGAGCGGAGAATTGGCCGACTGCATCAGCCCGGACAGGAGGCCGGCGGGCTCCTTCTCCAGGCGGGCCTGGACGCGCTCGAGGATCGAATCCTGGTTGGCGTAGGTTTCCCAGCAGCCCCGGTTGCCGCAGTGGCAGGGGGACTGGTACGGCTCCGCCATGATGGGGGAGTGGCCCAGCTCTCCGGCATAACCGTTGTGCCCCCGGTACAGGGAACCGTTCAGGAACAGCCCGCCTCCGATGCCCACCCCGGCAAAGACGAAGATGAAATCCTTGCTCTGGCGGGCCACCCCGAACAGGTGCTCAGCGATCGCCGCGGCGTTGGCATCGTTCTCGACGAACACCTTCAGGCCGCTGCGCTCGGAAAAGATCCGCCGCAGAGGGATATTGTGCCAGTGCAGATTGGGGGCGAAGATCAGGATGCCGTTGTCCAGGTCCACGGTGCCGGGAGTGGCCACGCCCAGACCGAGCAGCGGCCAGTCGTGGGAACGGGCCTCCCTCAGACCCGCATCCACCAGCTGCAGGATCTGTTCCAGGGTGTTCTCCAGCGAGGCAGTTGGATCGGCCTCCGCGAATTCGCGCCAGAGCACCTCACCCAGGAAGTTCGTCAGGGCCACAGAGACAAAATCCACGCCGAATTCCACGCCTACCACGTACCCTGCCTGTGGGTTGATCTCCAGCAAGGTGGCGGGTCGGCCCGCGCCTGCCGAATTTGTGCCCGTCTCGTGGATGAGGTTCAGTGCCAAGAGTTGCTCGACAAGACTGGAGACCGTGGATTTGTTCAGGCCGGTCATGGAGGCCAGGCTGGCGCGCGAGAGCGGCGCCTCGTTGTGAATCGTTCGCAGGATGAGCGAGAGATTCACATCCCGGACGAAGGCTTGGTCAGCAGTAGTATGAATTTCCATGTATTGGGGAGTTAGTATGTTGACGCAACCAACTAATGTCATTATACAGATCTGCACAGCAAGAGTCAATAAGGAATAATTCACCATCGGCTT
>CAZSPX010000080.1:1752-11340 GCA_964608885.1 uncultured Anaerolineaceae bacterium
GCATGCCTCTTCTCCCTCTCTCCCTTCAGCTCTCTTTGCCAATTCTCACGGAAACGGCGGGTCGGACGTGTCCTCGAAACGCAGTGGGGAGGATTCGAGGCAGATTCGATTTTCAACGAAACGAATCCTGCCCCCAGGCAGGAGGAAGCCGGAAGCGCCTTCCGTTATAATCCCTTCATGGAGTATTCCCGGCCGCGTTTTTCTCTGTGGACGCGTCACAGCAGCATCCTGCTGGGCGGGTTCCTCTGCACCATCTTCCTCATCCTGTATATCTGGCGGCCGCTGGCCGAGGAATACCTCGCCTATGTGGACTGGCAGGGCGCCTGGTGGCGCTACATCGACTGGCTGCTGATCGGCATCTTCCTGTTCATGTCCCTGACCATCATTGCCGGAGCGGACCTGCGGCGCGACGCCCTCATCATCTTCGTGGGGCTCTGCGGCGGGCTGGCGATCGAATCCTGGGGGACGCAGACCAGCCTGTGGCATTATTACACCGCCGAGCGCCCGCCGCTGTGGATTATCCCGGCCTGGCCCATCGCCTCGCTCTCCATTGACCGCATCCAGCGCACTCTGGATGCTGCGCTGCACAGGATCCAACCCCGCACCTTCACGGCGCTCTACTGGATGATCTTCCCCGTATTTTTATTGCTGCTGTTCGTTTTCGCCGCCCCCACTTTTAACAAGCCCTACACCCTGCTCTCCTGCCTGTTATGCGTGCTGCTGACCGCCACCCCTACGTCCCACCGCAAGGCGGTCCTGCTCTTCCTGGCAGGGGCCGGGCTGGGATACTTCCTCGAGCGCTGGGGGACGACGCGCGAGTGCTGGACCTACTACACCCGGCAAACGCCTCCGCTCTTTGCAGTGCTGGCGCATGGAATGGCTTCGGTGGCTTTCTGGCGGGCGGGCCGGCTGGTAAAGGCAGCCGTCCTGGCCCTGAAAGCCCGGATCCAAACGGCTGCCGGATGACGATCCGAAAGGAGATCAATATGCTCGATGAATTCACCGACCCCGTCTGCGGCGTGACCGTGAACGCGATGAACTCCAACGGCTGGAGGGAATACCGCGGCCGCATCTATTACTTCTGCTCGGTGGAGCACCGGGATGAATTCGACCAGGACCCGGAAAGGTATGCCATCAAGGACGAGGAGAAGGTCCCGCGCGGCGTATCCTGAGGTCTCGATTCAGGCGGGGCTTTCCGATCTTAATTTGCTCTTCCGCAACGACACCGAAGGAGGCGGGGGATAGAATCTCTGCATCTTTAATTTGAGAGAGGCCTTCTGTGATGAAGAAACTTGTCTTTATCTGCCTGCTCCTGGCTGCGGTCTTGTCCAGCTGCGTCCCTGCCCCGGCAAGCGGCGCTTCGATCGAGGTGACGGACGCCTGGGTCCGGACAGCGCCCGGCACGGATGGCATGGGCATGAACGGCGCGTTGTTCATGGTCATCAACAACCACGCCTCCGCGGTCGATACGCTCCTGCGCGTGGAGACGCAGGCAGCCGGCATGTCGCAGGTGCATCTGACCGAGGTGGATGCCAACGGCGTCTCCTCTATGCACGAGGTGCCGGGCGTGGAGATCCCGGCGGGAGGATCGGTGGAGTTCAAATCCGGCAGCTATCACGTGATGCTGATGGGCCTGAAGGAAGGTGTCCAGGCAGGCTCCACGGCCAGCTTCACCCTCATCTTCAAGAACGCCGGTCCGGTGGTGGTGGAGGCCCCGGTCAAGAATCCCTGATAAGGCCAGCCCCGCTGACCCTGCGACCGATCCAGCCATGAAACGCCTCCTCCTGTTCTCGCTCCTCGCGGCGCTGCTGGCCGTGGGAGCGTATTTGGTCTCCCGCCTTCTGCAGCCTTACAAGCTTCACGGTTCGGTGCTGGCCCGCCCGGTGTTGGAAGGGGAGGTCTTCCTGCGCTCGGGGGAGGGGCCCGTGCGCCTGAGCGACTTTGCAGGACGGTACGTGCTGCTGTACTTTGGCTATACCTCCTGCCCGGATGTCTGCCCGACCTCGCTGGCAAAACTGAAGGCCGCCCTGGGGCAGCTCCCTCCGGAGCAGGCGCAGCAGGTGAAGGTCATCTTTATCTCGGTGGACCCGGGGCGTGACACTCCGCAGAAGACGGATGAGTATGCCAGGGTCTTCTCCCCGGATTTCTCGGGCGCGACCGGCACGCCCGTTGAGATCGCCCTGGTGGCCGGATCGCTGGGGGTCACCTACAAGATCAACCCGCCGGCCGCGGATGGCAGCTATCTTGTCGAGCACTCTTCCTATATTTACGTGATCGATCGGGAGGGCTACCTGGTGATGAACTGGGGGCATGATGTCCAGCCCGATGAGATCGCCGGCGACCTGGGCTACCTGCTGGCCCACGGGATCCCGATCAGCGCGCAGATCCTGGCGGGGCCCACGCATACCCCGGTGGTCTGCGGGCTTACCCTGGTCCCTGCCCACGTACAGGGCGGGCAGTGGCTGTATGAGCACCACTGCGCCCAGTGCCACGGGGCCAACCTGGAGGGGAACCCTGCCTGGGAGACGGAGCTGGTGGACGGCTCGCACCTCCCGCCGCCCCTGAATGGCCGGGGGACGATCTGGCGCTACCCTGAATCCGAGCTGATCGAGCTGGTCAAGACGGGGCGCAACCTGGATAAAGCCATCCACATGCCGGCCTTCCAGGGCAAGCTCTCGGATTGGGAGATCCATTTCATCCTGCAGTATGCGGCCAGCAAATGGGATGTGAACCAGCGCAACTACCAGGCCGGTTTCTTCACGCTTACACCTCAGCCCACGCTGACGCCGCTCCCGACCTCAACGATCACACCCACGCGCGCGGCTCCATAACGCAACCGCAGTACGGCGGGATTTTCCATTACAATCCTCTTGGCAAAAGATACCCGAGGCTTCGATACTCGTATATTAAGATGGACCCTGCGGAGGCGCATTGGCGAGGAACCTGGCGTTCGTTCTGAGCGGTGGAGGATCAAGGGGAGCCCTGCAATTGGGCGCGCTGTATGCCGTGCATGAGACCGGCCTCCGGCCGGACATGCTGGTGGGCACCTCCATCGGCGCGCTGAACGCAGCCTTCCTGGCGCTGCATGGTTTTACCCTCGAGAGCCTGGACCTGCTGAGAGCCACCTGGATACGCGCCAGCACTCTTGACCTGCTGCCCTCCAACTATGTCCGGCTGGCCTTCCGGGCGGTGCTGCGCCGGAGCACCAGCCTGGTTGCGGACCGCATCCGCGACTTCTTTATCGAGCAGGGTTTCACGCCGGAGCTGAGCTTTGCGAATTTCAAACACCCGCGACTGTTCATCGTCTCTTCGGACCTGAACAGCGGCCAGCCGGTCATCCACGGCGATCCGCCGGAGGAGAAGGTGTTGGAAGGGCTGCTGCTCTCCACGGCGCTGCCTCCCTGGGTTTTGCCTGTTCGCAAGCAGGGGCGCTATCTGATGGATGGAGGCGTGGTGAGCAACCTGCCGGTGGAACCCGCGCTGCGCATGGGGGCGGAGCAGATCCTGGCACTGGACCTGATGGATACGCGCGAGTTGTTCGAGGGCGACCGGGGCATGGCCACCTTCCTTGACCGGCTCTCGATGACTGTGGAAAAGCGCCAGACCGACCTGGAGATGGAGCTGGCGGCGGCGCGCGGCATCCCGACCTTTTATATCGGCCTGACGGGGGAAACGCCGGTCACGCAATGGAATTTCGATCAAACGGAGGAATTGATCGAGCGGGGATATGAGCTTACGCGGCTTGCACTCCAGGAACAGCCCTTTCCGGATTCATTCCTGGAATAACGCCCTGCATCCCCCTTCAGCTTCTGCTCAGTCGGGCATGACAACCTGCAAGGCCCTCTGGTACACTTTGGGGTAACCCCATGACTATTGACCTGCAGCGCATCCTCAACAGCTCTTCAGGCCTGCGGCTGGCCTCCGCCCTGGCATACAACGCGCCCCCCGGCCTTGGGCATCGCATCGCCGCCTTGATCGCGGACCTCATGTCCAGCCGTCGGGGTGCAAGGGTGGTGCGGGCGATCCGCCTCAACCAGTGGGTGATCCGGGGTGAGAACCTTGATTCGGCGGCGCTGGATGCGGCCGTACGGGAGACCTTCCGCCAGTCGGCGCGCTCCATCTTCGACCTGCACCATTTCATCGGGGACCTGGAGGCGACCCGCCGGCTGATCGTGATGGATGAGGGTACGCAGGCCATGGCCTCCCGGTCGGAGTTCGAGAAACGGGGCATGGTGGCCGTGGGGCTGCACATGAGCGGCTTTGACCTGATCCTCCAATGGCTGTGCAGGCAGGGATTGAAGCCCCTGGTGTTCACCATTGCAGAACCCAAAGGAGGGCGACGGGTGGAATTTGAGCAGCGCCGCGAGCTGGGTATGAACCTGGTCCCGGCATCGCTCAGCGGGCTGCGCCATGCGGCAGAACACCTGAGCAAGGGCGGGCTGGTGATTACCGGGATTGACCGTCCGATCCCGGACCCGAAGGTGCGTCCCATCTTCTTCGGCCGCCCCTCCGTGCTGCCCATGCATCACATTTTCATGGCGCTCAAGGCGGGAGTTCCCGTTCAGATCTTTGCCGCGCACCACCGGCAGGACGGCCGTTATCACGTGCTGTCCTCCGAGGTGATCGAGATGGAGCGGCACCCGGACCGGGAAAAGGAAGCGCTACTCAATACGGAAAAAGTGTTAAGTATTGCAGAGGACTTCATCCGGAATGCACCGGAACAATGGTCGGTGCCGCTTGCCGTCTGGCCGGACTTGATCAGTTGCCCGCCCGCCTGAACGTTACTCCTCCGGAAGGATCTTTTGGACATGGCCGATATCGCCAATCACCAGAGAGTGAACGACATCCTGCTTGGCCCGCTGGAAAGACCGGCGCTCCACTGGCTTGCGCGCCACGCACCCGCCTGGGTCACGCCGGATATCTGCACGCTCATAGGCATCTTCGGGGCCTTCCTGACGATGCTCAGTTACATCGCTTCCCGCTACAACAGCGCGTTCCTCTGGCTGGCCTCGGTTGGCTTTATCGTTAACTGGTACGGAGACAGCCTGGACGGCACCCTGGCGCGCCTGCGCCGCATCGAGAGGCCGATCTTCGGCTTCTTTATCGATCACAGCGTGGATGCCTTCATCACCATCATGATCTTTGTCGGCCTGGGCCTCACCCCGCACGTAAGCTACTATGCGGCCAGCCTGGCTCTGGTCGGTTACCTGCTGCTCTCGGTGCTCGTGTACGTACGGACCTCTGCCGTGGGGGAGTTCAAGATCTCGTATGGCAAGCTGGGTCCCACCGAGATCCGGGTGCTGGCGGTCCTTTTGAACACCGCCATGTTCTTCGGCGGGGTGGTGACTTTTCCCGTGAACCTGGGGATATTCGGACGATTCAGCCTGAGCCCGTATGATCTTGCCGTGGGGGCGATCGCGGCCATCCTGTTCTTCTTTGCCACCAACACGGCCATCCGCCAGGCCATCCGGCTGAAGGATGTGGACAAGGGAGGTCTGCCTCCAATATAAACAGCCCGCACAGGGCGGGCCGGTTCGAACAGGCCGGGCGAGAGCCTAGCGGGGGGTCCTCATGCGCATGTCGATGCGGATCTGCAGCAGGATCCAGCGCAGCGGGACCAGGGTGAACCAGTGCTGGATCACCCGTCCAAGTGCCGAGGCAACGACAATGGTCTTCTGGGAGCGCGTAAGCTGTTCGTACGTCTCTTCAAGGTTCTTGCGCTTTTCGTTTCTCAATTCATTTTCCCTTTCCACCCCAGGAAATCCCCGTGATAGGCCAAGCTTACCACGCGCGGCCGAAAAAAGCACATTGCATTCGCATTGCGATTCTAAAAGGGGCTGGAGAAACAGCAGGGGAGGGCGATCAGGAGTTTTGTCAGTAAAATTCAGTAATTTTAGTCTTGACTGAAATAACTGAAAGCGCTATGATACGGTCTATCCACTTGGAGAATCCCATGACTGTATTCAAATGGATCTTTTTGATCGCGGAGATCGCAGTGGAGACGATCCGGTTTCCGCACCGGATGCGCAACAAGCGCGACCGCCGCTCACATGCCCTGGGGGAGAGCCGCATTGGCGTCCTCGAGACGATCCTGGACCTGGCAGCCTTCGCGGGGATGCAGGTGCTCCCGCTGATCTACATCTTCAGCAATTGGGTGAGGGCTGCGGACTATACGCTGCCAGCCTGGGCCGGCTGGATGGGTACACTGATCATGGCCGGGGCGCTCTGGCTGCTGTGGCGCGCCCACCGCGACCTGGCTTCGAACTGGTCTCCGAACCTGGAGCTGCAAAAACAGCACAGCCTGGTGACCACGGGCGTCTATGCCCGGCTCCGGCACCCCATTTATGCGGCTGTATGGCTGTGGTGCGTGGCGCAGCCACTGCTCATCCAGAACTGGATCGCGGGGCTGGCCGGGCTTGTTACTTTCGGGCTGGTGTATCTCACTCGCGTGCCGCGCGAGGAAAAGATGATGCTGGACCAGTTCGGCGGGGAATACGCAGAGTATATGAAGAAGGTCGGAGGGATCTTCCCCCGCCTGTAATAATAAGAGGATAAAGCCATGAAAAATACAGACCCTCCCGGGGGACCCCAAACGGATTCGCAGAGTGAACCGGCCATCAACCGATTTATTGAGGGGATGGGGAGATACTTCGAGAACGAAGGTGTGCCGCGCATCGGAGGCCGCATCCTGGGGCTGCTGCTGGCCAGCGAGAAGCCTCTCTCCGCGGAGAAAATGGCTGCACGCCTGCGGGTCAGCCGGGCAAGCATCTCCACCAACATCCGCATGCTGACGGCCAGTGGGCTGGTGGAGAAGATGTCATTTCTGGACCACCGGCAAACCTTCTATATGGTGACCGGGGATGTGTGGGGCCGGGCCATTGCGGCGGGCCGCGAGAAGGTGCAGGCTTTCCGATCCATCGCGGAGACGGGTCTTGCCGCCCTTCCAGAGACCGACCCGGTACGGCAGCGGCTCCAGGAAATGATCGATTGGTCATCCATGATGATGGAAGTGTATGAGAGATTGCTGGTGGAGTGGCAGGCGCGGCGTTCCATGGGGATGCCGGCAGGACAGGAGGCAGCCTGAAATGAAACTTTATTTGAGACTGGCATGGCGCAATATCTGGCGGCACCGCCGCCGAACGGTCATCATTGTGCTGGCGATGGGGCTCTCGCTGGGCTTGATGTTCTGGTATGACGGGCTGATCGACGGGTTCAACCAGGCCATATACGGAAACGCCATCCGCGTGCTGGGCGGGAATATCCAGATCCACGCGGCGGGCTACCGGGAGAAGATCGACAGCAATCCGCTGATCCCGCTGCCGGACGAGGCGGCGGCAGTGAAGGCCGCGCTGGCGCAGCCCGGGGTGGTCTCCGCGACCCTGCGCATCACCACGGGCGGTCTGCTGACCAATCGCCAGGGGGCCTTCCCGATCAGCATCATTGGCATCGAGCCGGAAGCGGAAGCCTCCGTAAGCCTGGTGGCCGAACATATCGCCGAAGGCCGCTGGCTGGAAGGGGCTGACCAGGATATGCTGTTGATCGGGCGCGGGCTGGCGGACGTGATGGGCCTGAAGGTGGGGGACCGGGTCACCATGGTGGGCAGTGACATGCACAAGCAGAACCGCCAGCGCACCATGACCATCTCGGGGATCTATGATATCGGCCTGCCCAGCACGGAGAAACGCATGGTTTACATCTCGCTGGGAGAAGCACAGGACCTGTTCGGTTTGAGGGACCAGGCCAGCGAGGTGGTGGTGAACCTGGAGAAGATCGGGCCGGAAGCGCAGATCGTGGCAGCCCTCGCGCCGCATCTTCCAGGCATGGAAGTGGAATCCTACGAGCAGAACTATCCCGAGCTGAAGGCCGCGCTGGGCACCAAGGGCACGGTCATGACGATCTTCGGAATCGTCATCATCCTGATCTCGGCGATCGGGATCCTGAACCTGCTGCTGATGGCGATCTATGAGCGGACGCGCGAGATCGGTCTGCTGGGCGCCATGGGACTGAAACCGCGCCAGATCGCGACCCTGTTCATCCTGGAGGGCACCTTGATCGGCGTGGTGGGGGCCGTCTGCGGCGTGCTGGTGGGCCTGGCGATCAACATCAGCCTGGGGAAGATCGGGCTGGACTTCGCGGCCTATGCGAGCATCACCGAGTACATGGCGTTGATCAGCGGGCGCATCTACCCCTCCCTGGGGATGAGCAATGCCGTGGGACGCGTCCTGACGGTGATCCTCATCTCAACGCTGGCAGCGCTGATCCCTGCGGTCGAGGCCTCGCACCGCGAGCCTGCCGCGGCGCTCCATTCTGTATAGCCGCCGGAATCATTGCGGCAAAAAGAGAAAGCCATGATCCAATTATTCCGAATGGCATTTAGAGACCTGGGACGCAACAAGCGCCGCACGATCCTCTCGGCGCTGGCCGTCTCCATGGGCATGAGCCTGCTGCTGCTGATGGCCTCGGTGATCACCGGGGAGATGCGCGGGGCCATGCAGAACACGATCGCCCTGCAAAGCGGTCACCTGCAGGTACGCGCGGCAGGATATGATGAGAACCAGCTCAGCCTGGCCTGGGAGGATCTGATCGAGAACCCGGCGGGCGTGGTGGAGCAGATCAAATCCATTCCCCAGGTGACCACCGCCACGCCGCGGCTCTTTGCCAGCGGCATTGTGACGCTGGGCGAGAATTCACGCGGCGTACAGGTGATCGGGTTCGATCCCGATTCGCCGGCGAGTGAACCTATTCGCAAGGGGATGCTGGAGGGTGAATTCCTGAAACCGGATGACCGGGAGGGGGTGCTGATCGGCAAGCCGCTGGCCGACAAGTTCAACTTGAAGACCGGCGCGGCTGTGAGCCTGCTGGTGAACACATCCAATGGGGGCGTGGATGAACAGCCCGTCACCGTGCGCGGCATCTACACCACCAATACAATGGCCTATGATGAGAACACCATCTTCATGCCGCTTGGCAAGGCGCAGACCTTTACCGGGGCCGGGGACCACGCCAGCACGATCTTCGTAATGCTGCAGGACCGGGACCAGGCGGAGGCGGTGGCGAAGGCCATTGAGTCGCCCAATTACCAGGTGCTTACCTGGAAGGAGCAGAACGAGCTGATCAGCCAGACCGAGCAATTTGCCGGCGCCTACATGGTGCTGTTGTACCTGATCGTGCTGGGCATCACCGCCACCGTTGTCACGAACACGCTGATCATGGCGGTCTTTGAACGCACACGAGAGATCGGCATCCTGGCGGCCATCGGCATGAAAGCCCGCCGCATCATGGCCATGTTCCTGACCGAAGCGGGACTGATCGCCACGGGCGGTGTGATCGGGGGCATGATCCTGGGCGGGCTGATGGTGGCGTATTTCACCAAATATGGTTTTTATATCGGAAACATGGGTCTCTCGGGCATCCTGATCGGGGACCGGGTGTACTCATACCTTACGGTGAAAGATGCCATCAATCTGACCATCGTCACCTACATCATTACACTGGTCGCTTCGCTCTACCCGGCCGTGATGGCCGCGCGGCTGGAACCCGTCGAAGCGCTGCACGGAAGAGGAGAATGAAATGGAAGTAACCAAGGTC
>CAZSPX010000081.1:0-11313 GCA_964608885.1 uncultured Anaerolineaceae bacterium
ATCATGGCCCCTCATGGTCCATCATCTCCACGAACGCCTCCGCCACACGCGGATCGAAGTGCCTCCCCGCCTGCGACCGGATATATTCCACCGCCTCGCGCGTCGAGCTGCCGTGCCGGTACAGCCGCTCCGAGACCAGCGCATCGAAGACGTCCGCCACCGCAAAGATGCGCGCTGCCAGCGGGATCTCCTCGCCCTTCAGCCCGCGGGGATAGCCGCTGCCATCCCACCTCTCGTGGTGGAAATAGGGCACGTCCAGCGCGGGCCTGAGGTACTCGATCTGCTTGAGCATGCTGTACGCCATCTCGGGGTGCTGCCGCATGATCGCCTGCTCCTCCTCCGTCAGCGTCTCGGTGTTGCGCAGGATATGGTCGGGGATGCCCATCTTGCCGATATCGTGCAGCAGCGCGCCGCGCCGCAGGTGCTCCAGCTCCGTCTCGGAAAGCCCCATCCTGCCTGCCAGGCGCAGGGCCAGCTCCGTGACGCGGCGGGTATGCCCCTCGGTGTCCTTGTCGCGCAGCTCCAGGGCGCGCGCCCAGCCCTCCAGCGTGGCGTCATAGGCGCGGCGCAGGTCCTCGTTGGCGCGCTGGATCGATTGGAACAGGCGCGCGTTGGCCACCGCCAGCGCGATCTGGTAGGAGAGCGTGCGCGCCAGCTCCATCTGGTGGTCGCTGAAGGCCCGCACCTCCCCGGTCGAGCCCACGATCATGACGCCCGTGGGGGTCTCCTCCAGGAACAGGGGGATGTACAGGATGGAGCGCAGGCTGCGCAGCTCCACCACCTGCTTCTCGGCTGCGGAGAGCGAGGCGGTGGCGGTATCGGAGAGATAGACCGGCAGCCCCCTCTCCACCGAGGCGTTGATGTGCGGGTGGTCGTCCAGGGCCGCGAACCGCAGTGCCTCCGGGAAGTCCGGCGGCAGCGGGGGGGTGGTCGCGCCCAGGTAGAGCCGCCGCCCGTCGATCAGGTAGATCGCGCCCGTCTCCAGGCCCAGCACCTGCACCGCGCTCTCGATGGCCTTCTGGAGCACCCGGCCCAGGTCGAGGGTGGCCGCCAGGGCGCTGCTCACCTCCAGCAGCGTGGACAGCTCCTGAGGCGGAAGGTGTGTGAAGGCGGTCTCGGTTGGAGGGTCGCCGGGCGGGTTCGGCTTCTTGCTCATCCGTTTATTCTAGTATCTGCGGTGGGGTGATGTCAACCGGGTTAAGCAAAGACTTCCGAAGTCTCGAAGACTTCGGAAGTCTGGATATGGAAGCCTGCCTCTAGAAGTAATAGGTCATGCGCTGCAGGTGGATGGCCGGGTCGATGTGCTGGACGCGCACACCCTCTGGAACCACCAGGTGGATGGGGGCGTAGTTGAGGATGGCCTTCACCCCGGCCTGCACCAGCTTGTCGGCCACCTCCTGCGCGGAGGCCGCCGGGACGGTCAGCATCGCCACCTTGATGCCCGCCGCGCGGATCTTCTCCACCATGTGGGAGGTGTCCTCGATGACGGACGGATCGAGCTTTTCGCCGATCTTCCCGGGATCGTTGTCGAAGATCATCACGATATTGAAGCCCCGGTTGGCAAAGCCCTGGTAGCGGGCCAGCGCGTGGCCCATATCGCCCGCGCCCACCAGCGCCACGTCCCAGATGCGGTTCACCTTCAGGATCGAGCGCAGCTTGTCCATCAGGAAGGGGATCGAGTAGCCCGTGCCCTGCTTGCCGAACTCACCGAACTGCGAGATGTCCTTGCGGATCTGGGCCGCGGAGATGCCCACGTTGTCGCCCAGCTCCTGGGAGGAGGTGGTCTTCATGCCCCGGTCGGCCATGCGCTGAAGCGCCCTCAGGTAGACGGGCAGCCGTCCAATGATGATATCGGGTATCTTGTCTGCGTTCATGTTCCCTCGCAAGAGTGGATTTTCTGCTTTTAATCTACCATAAAAAAGAGAATTGTACAATTCTCCACAAGTACAGTACAAATGTCACACAAAGCATGTCGTTGCGAGCGCCGGGGCCGAGCATTTGTACAGGCCCGGCGCGAAGCAACCCCCTCATGATCTCCTGTCATTGAGGGGGTTAAGGATGCAGCCGAACCTGGAGCCATCTGTTTTTTTGGAGGGAGCAGCCAGGCCGCCTTCGGCGGCTCGCCGCGACAATCCCTTACTTCTTCATCCTCTGGCAGTTGCTCATCTGGTTATAGACCGTCAGGCAGTCCACCCATTCCTCCCCGAAGCGCACCAGCACGTGGATGTTCCCCAGGTCCTGGTCGAATTCGCCCACCAGCAGCTGGCGTGGCTCGGTGACAAGGTCGGTGATGGTGCGCAGCGCGCTCATGTGCATGGTGCGCGCCAGCTTCGGCTCCACCTCCTGGCCCAGGTGGTCTGCCACGAACTGGATCGTCTCGTCGGTCAGGACGAGCGGCTCGCGGAAGGGGGCGTTGTTCAGGTTGTCCACCATGAAGCCCGTGATGCCCATCAGCGCGAAGCACAGCAGGATCGGGCCGGCCTTCCCGAAGAACGAGGTGGAGAACGCCGCGGCCTCGCCCATGGGCAGCTCCAGCACCCCCGCCACGATCACGAACACCGCCACCCAGGCATACGCCACGCTCACCCGCACGAAGAAGGCTTCGAAGATCACGGGTGTGAAGCCGGGGGGCAGGTCATGCGAGGAGGCCAGCCACTTCGGCGCGATCTGGAAGGGCAGCGCCACGCTGATCCAGGCGAAGATCACCGCCGCCGCCAGCCAGATGAGCGCCGAGAACCAGCCGCGCTCCACGCGCATCGTCAGCCAGCCCGCCAGCGCCCCCACCGGCAGGCAGACGACCGTCCCGACCAGCAGCTTGAACCAGGGCTCCAGGGCGTGCGCCCGGTTGAGCAGGAAGGCATCCGGGCCCCAGATCCAGAACGCGAAGGCCAGGGCCACGAAGAAGCCGTAGAAGAAGCCGTAGGCGCGCCGCGTCCGGACCACGTCCGGCCGGGCATCGAAATCCTTGTTCGTGAGGAGAGGTTGGATCATGTTCTTATCTCGGAAGGGAAATGATGAGTGTGAAGCGGGTGTTTTCCAGGGATTGCGCGGCCTGCGCGGGGCGCACGCGCAGCAGGTGGGGCTCTCCGGCTGCCAGCGTATATAAGCGTTTCTCTCCGCAGGCCAGGGCGGGCAGGTCCCCATCGGCCAGCTCGAGGCGGGCATTGGCGCTCCCCAGGCAGTCCAGCTCGATCCATACCTGCGGGAGCGGGGCCGTGAACCGCACCCAGTCCTCGGCGTCGCCCGCGGGAGCTGAGACTTCGCTGGTGTACTGCAGGCTGCCCGCCCCGGCGGGGGAGAAGAGGATATCAGCACCGGGAGCCGAGGCGGAGTCTCCATCGTCGGGCGCTGCGAGCACCGTGGGGGTCGGCGTAGGCGGGACCGCCTGCGGCGTACCCGTCCCCACCACCTGCCCCTGCTCCCCGATGATGGGAAGCCCGGCGGTCTCGCTGGACTGGATGTAGCCCGCCGCGATCCAGCCCAGGCCGCCCGGCCCCGCGGAGAAGGCGATCTGCAGCCAGGTGCCGTCGGGGTTCTTGCCCGTCAGCGTGACCGTGTCCTGCGGGTTGAGCGTCCCCAGCGCGTTGAACGTGGTCCCCGGGCCGCTGCGCACATTGACCTGCTGGGTCACCGTGCCCGAGGGCCCGCCCTGCGCCCCGGGCGCGCCCGAGAGCGGCGGGACGTCACTGGGCGAGGGCACCTGCACATACTGCGCGCGCACCCAGCCCTTGCCCTCCGGCCCGGCCTCGTAGAGGATCTGGTACCAGTTGCCCCCGGCGTCCTTCGCCAGCACCTGCACCCTGCTGAAGGGGGCAAGCATCCCCAGCGCGGCGCTGCCCGTGGAGGGGTCGCTGCGCACGTTGATCTGCGTGGTGGTGCTGCCCTCGATGGGCGGGGGGGTGGGCAGGGCGGTCGGCGGGAGGGGCGTCTCCGTGGGAGCGGGCAGGGGGCTCGCTTCGCTCGCTTCGCTCGGCGGCAGCGTGGCGGTTGCGAAGGCTGGCGTTGCCTCGGGAGCAGCGGTTTGTACCGTTCCGCAGGCCCCGAGCAGGATGGAGAATCCCAGCGCCAGCAGGGGAAGGGGTCGGGGGAGCACTCCATAATTCTAACCCAACGCCCCGCGCGGGCAACACACCGGGGAGGGGTTAAAGAAAAAACCGCCGGTTGGCGGTTCTGGCGCCCCTGCGCAGACTCGAACTGCGCTCTTCGGCTCCGGAGGCCGACACTCTGTCCACTGAGCTACAGGGGCGGGCGCACGAATTGTATCATCATTTCATATGTCGTTGCGAGAAGGGTGCATGGTCTCGAAGAGACCAGGCACCGACGAAGCAACCCCCTTATTCCTTGCATATCGTTGCGACCGAAGGGAAGCGATCTCCTGATTAAGGAGGGGGTTGCTTCGTGGCGCAGAGCGCCACTCGCAACGACATCTACAACAGGCTCTGCGGCTCGACCTCCACGCGCACGTTCGCGGGGATGCGGCCGCGCAGCAGCGAGGCCGGGTCCGGGCCGCGCACCACGATCTGCCAGCGGTACAGCCCCGCCAGCCGCGTGAAGAAGGACGGCACCGGGCCGATCAGGTGCGTCTGCCGGCGCTTCTCGGAATCGATCCAGTGCTGGAGCAGCCCCGCCAGGGCGCGCGCCTGCTCCTCGGCGCGCTGCGGGTCGGCGTCGCGCACCTCCAGCCGCGCCAGCCCGCCGAAGGGCGGGTAGCCCAGCTCCCTGCGGCGCCCCAGCTCCTCCGTGTAGAAGCCCTCGTAGTCATGCCGCGCAGCGTGCTGGATGACGTAGTTCTCCGGCTGGAAGGTCTGCAGGATCACCTGGCCGCCCAGCGAGGAGCGCCCGGCGCGCCCCGCCACCTGCGTCAGCACCTGGAACACCCGCTCCGCCGCGAACGGGTCGGGGAGGGTCAGGCCCACGTCCGCCAGCACGATCCCCACCAGGGTCACCAGCGGAAGGTCCAGCCCCTTGGCGAGCATCTGCGTGCCCACCAGCACATCCGCCTGGTGGTTTGCGAAATGCGTCAGGATGACCTCGTGCGAGTCCTTCTGGCGCGTGGTCTCCCAGTCCCAGCGCAGGGTGCGCACGCCCGGGAACATGGCATGCACCTCGGCTTCCAGCTTCTCGCTGCCCAGCCCGTATTCGCGGATCTGCGCGCTGCCGCAGTTGGGGCACTTGGAGGGGCGGCCGCGCTCATAGCCGCAGGTGTGGCAGCGCAGGGTGGGCTTGCCGTCCAGGTGCAGCGTGAGGGGGCTGTCGCAGCGCGGGCATTTGAGCACGTAGCCGCAGTCCCGGCAGAAGATGTAGGTGGCGGAGCCGCGCCGGTTCAGGAACAGGATGGCCTGCTCCTGGCGGCCCAGCGTCCCCTGCAGCGCGTCGATCAGCCCGCGGCTGAAGATGTGCCGGTTGCCCGCCTTCAGTTCCTCGCGCATATCCATCACCGAGACCGGCGGGAGCCAGGCGCCCGGCTTCTCGCGCCCGGGCTGGGCGATCCGTTGCTTCAATTCCAGCCGCACGCTCGCCTCTGTGTCCGCGGCGTAACGCTGCACGATTCCCGGCGTGGCCGAGCCGAGGATGCATACCGCTCCCGCCAGCCGCGCGTAGGTTTGGGCCGCCCCGGCCGCGTGGTAGAACGGCGGCTCGGACTGGTAATAGGAGGAGTCATGGCACTCGTCCAGGACGATCAGCCCGGGGTCGGGCAGGGGCGCGAAGAGCGCCGAGCGCGGCCCGACCACCAGCTTGAGCAGTCCCAGCCGCGCCCTGCGCCAGGTGTCGTAGCGCTCGCCCTCCGAGAGCCGCGAGTGGATCAGACCCACCTGCCCGGGGAAGCGGTCCAGGAAGCGGCGCACGGTCTGCGGGGTGAGGGCGATCTCGGGGACGAGGATGATGGACTGCCTGCCGCGCCTCGCGGCCTCCTCCACCGCCCGCAGGTACAGCTCGGTCTTGCCCGAGCCGGTCACGCCTTGCAGCAGGAAGGGCTTCACCGGCTTCCCCTGCGCCAGCTCTTGGAATGCGCCGTGGATGCGCTCCCAGGCATACGCCTGTTCCCCGGTCATCACGGGGATCGCGGCCCCCGGCGATTCGATCTTCTCCAGCGGGTCGCGCCAGGTCTCGGCCTCGCCCAGCAGGACCAGCCCGCGCGCGGCCAGCTCCTGCAGGTCCGCCAGGGTGCAGCCGCTCTCCGCGTAGACCCAGCTCACATTGACCGGCTCGGGCGCCTGCATGAGATAGCGCAGCGCCGCCTGCCGCCTCTTGAGCGTGGCGGGGGTCTTGCCGAGCGAGGGCATGGCGGCCTCGGCCCTCTCCGGCGGGACGCCCAACTGCGCCGTGCGGATCGTCTTGGCCCGCACGGTGGGCGGGAGCAGCACGGGCTCCCCGCTGAGGAGGCCCTGCCGGAGGAGCTTGCGCGCCTCCCCGCGCCATTCGATGCGCCCGACGTGCCGGTCGATCTGCCTGCCCCGCAGCGGGCCGCGCTCCGTCAGCAGCTTCACCAGCCGCGTCCCCAGCTTCGACAGCGGCGCCCCCTCCGCGAGCTCCGAGCGTTCGCGCAGCGTATACAGCACATCCGCCTGCTTGCTCAGCCCCGGCGGCAGCATCATCTCGGTGACTGCCGCCAGCGGCAGCAGGTTTGACTCTGAGATGGATTCCGCCAGCGCGATCTGCGCCTGCGTGAGCACGGGCTGCGGGTCGAGGATCGAGATCAGCGGCTTGACCTCCGGGACGGAGGGGGAGTCAACGAAGCGCAGGATCACCCCCTGGGTGGTCTGCCTCCCGAACGGGACGGTGACAAGCTGGCCCGCGGCGGCCTCGAAGCCCTCGGGCACTGCGTAATCAAAAACGCCCGCCACTGACGGGACGTTGACGGCCACCTGTACGAAGCTCATGCCGGCCCGCTTCTCAGGATGGCTGCCGCGGCATAGCCCACCACCTTGCCGAAGTCCCCGGTCACATCCCCCGAGGTGGCATGTTTCAGCACGCGCAGGCGGTCCGCGCCCAGCATGCGCGCCGCCCAGATCACCGCCGCCACCGCGCCCAGCCCGCAGGCGAAGCCCTTGCCCGAGTACTCCGCCGCGAACATCCCCTCGATGGACAGGTCTTCCATCTGCCGCAGCATGGTGGAATCCAGCACGCCCGCGGTGCGCTGGTCGTAGAAATGCGAGAGGTCGGTGCTGCCCACCAGCAGGGAATCGCGGTCCTTCAGCACCTCGGCCAGCGCCGAGCCCAGCGCCATGGAGGCCCCCGGGTCCTGGACGCGCACCATCACGGGCAGCAGCTCGAAGGGCGCCGCCAGGGCGCGCTGCAGGAAGGGCAGCTCGATCTCCAGCGAGTGCTCGCGGTCCCGGGCGATGGGTTCGAGCCGCATCCCCGTGGACTGCTCCAGCTCCGCGTCCAGCACCCCCAGCAGCTCGCGGGCCACCGGGACGGCTCCCAGCGGCGTCTCATAGGCCTCGTGCGAGGTGACCAGCAGCGGGCTGGGATGGTAATCGTGATAGGGGGAGAGCACGGCCACCACCTGCGGGGAGCGGCCGCGCACGGCGGCAAAGGCATGCCCCGCCACCGGCCCGGAGTAGATGTGCCCGGCATGCGGGGCGATCACGCCCACCACCTCGCCCTCCAGGGCGGGCAGGGCGGCATGGTCCAGGTGGTGGTCCACGCTGCGCCTCAGCAGGTCCGGGTTCCCCTCATACCAGGTCCCGGCGATCGGGGAGGGACGAAGATCAAGCGCCATTAAAAATATTGTAGCACAACCCGGAAAAAGACTTCCGAAGTCTTGGAGACTTCGGAAGTCTGGCTGTTCGCAGTCACCCCGTGTCGTTGCGAGCGAAGCGAAGCAACCCCCTCATGGAACGGAACGTAGGGGCGGAGCGATGCTCCGCCCTGGCTTTGTGCCGGTCTCCTGACCGGCACGAACAAGAGCCCGAAGGGCTTTCTTGGGGGCTGAGGAGGGGCTTAAGCCCCGACAATGAGCGGCGCTCCCCTCCGCTTTGCTTCGGGGATGTTGTGCGCCCCTACAACATCCCGCACGACCATTAAAACAAGACTTCCGAAGTGTATAAAACTTCGGAAGTCTGCTCTCTTCATATACAAACCCCGGGAGCTGCCTTTGCCATCCTCCTTGGCTGTCTGCCCTGATCCTTGCGGGCAACATCCCCGGCCAGCCAGGCAGACCCCCGGGGTCTTTCAACCTCTTAAGGCTCGCTGATCTTCACCCAATCATACTCGACCTTGATGGGCGAGTCATCGAACGAGGACAGGCCGATGCCCACCTGCCCGTCACGGAAGACGTACTGGTTGTCGGTGTAGGCGCGCGTCTCCACGCCGTTGATCAGCAGCTTGATGATGCGGTCCTTGCAGATCAGCGTGTACTCGTTGGTCTCCTTGCCCGAGCGGATCTTGTTCGAGCCGCCGTTGGCAAGCTGGGCATAGGTGTTCTTCGCCCCGTCATACGCGTACATCCAGTACAGGCCGTTGTTGGCGATCGAGACCTCGTACCAGCCTTCGTCCGAGAGGCGGCAGACCAGGTTGATGTTGTTGTTGTTGGTGCCGCGGTTGTCCACGCGCACATCCAGCTGGACGTTGGCGTAGGTGTATGGCTCGTAGATGGCGTACACGTTCAGGTTCTTGGCGATGTCGAAGACCAGGAAGCCGTTGTCGGTGGTCGGCACGGAGCCGCTGTCATCGGCCTTGGAATCGTTCTTGGTGATGAAGTAGGTCCAGTTGTCGATGCCCCCATCGAACTCCTCGGTGTAATAGTCGAGGGCGGCCGGGGCTTCCGTGGGCGGGATGTCGGTGGGTGCGGGAACATCCGTGGGAGGGGGCGCCTGCGTGGGCGGGGGGGCCTGCGTGGGCGGGGCCTGGGTGGGGGCCGGCTGCGTGGCCGGAGTCCCGCAGGCGAGGCTTGCGATGATCAAAATGACTAAAGCAAATAACGGCGCGGACACTTGCTTTTTCATGCCTTCTCCTTTAACTGGTTGTTTGGTCAGGCTGATTATATGGACAAAATGGCATCCCCGCAAGGAAAAGGCCTTTTCAGTTTTGCAAGAGCACGACCTCGGTGGCATGGAAGGCCAGCGGCGGCAGCGCATCCCGTTTGAACCATTCCGCCAGGTCGGCGTCATCCCCCGCGGCCAGGTCCCCCTCCAGCAGCTCCCCCGCGTAGACGATCACGAAGTCGGCCCCGCGCGGGTGCTCGCGCCCGGCCACCACGTCCAGCACGCGCGTGATGCGGACCGTCAGCCCGGTCTCCTCGCGGCACTCGCGGGCCGCGGCCTCCGCCGGGTCCTCGCCCGCGTCCACGAACCCTGCCGGGAGGGTCCAGCGCCCGCGGAACGGCTCATTGACGCGCCGCACCAACAGCACGCGGCCGTCCTGTTCCACCAGGACAGCCGCGGCAACTTTCGGATCGTCAAAATGGACCCACTCGCAGCGGGGACAGACCGGCCGCTCGCGGCCGAACCGTTCAGACTGGATGACCTCCGCCCCGCAGCGCGGGCAGAACCTTACTTGGTCTTCGCGCGCCATGCACGCTCGGAGGCGCTCCGGATGGCCCAGGCGGCCCCTCCGCACAGCAGGGCGATCCCCAGCAGGCCAACAAGCCAGGGCAGCGGGACCGGCCCGGGGGCCGCTTCGGGCTGCGGCTCCTGCGCGGGCGCGGACTGCGCGAACGGCTCGGCCGCCGGCCCCGTATCCTTCAGCGAGGGCTCGGGGGTGGGTGTGGGGTACAGGCGCGCCTGCTCCTCCGCGGAAAGCGTGGGGATCAGCGTGGACTGCGGATTGAGGGGCTCGGCTGCGGCAGGCGGGAGCAGCGTGGCGGCCGGGGCTTCCGTGGCGATGCCCGCCTCGGCCAGCAGCTGCGCCTCCATGGTCGGGTCCGCGCCGCCGCCTCCACCGCCCATGCCATAGGCCGGGGCCGAGGCGGTCCTCTGCAGGGCCGGGACCAGGGCGTTGGTGGCCAGCGAGAAGACCAGCAGGAACGTGGCCAGCAGCGTGGCGAACCTCAGCGTGGGGACCGAGCGCGGCACGGGCGGCTTCACCCCCGCCATCTGCGGCGTGAGCGTGAAGTTGCGCGGTGCCTTCCTCCGGGGCATCCGCCGCAGCAGGCTGCGGGTCTCGGTGAGATCTTCTAAGATGCTCTTAAGGTTGGGGTCGCTTTTCAGGCGGGCTTCGAGTTTCGCAGCTTCAGCCGGGGATAATTTCCCGTCCAGCAGGGCTGATAGTTGTTCTACGTCGTGAAAATTAGGGTTGCTCATATTCTTTCCCCTTCAAGACGAAAAGAAGGGGGTAAAAGTTCCTCAAAGCCCCGCAGGCAGTCACGCAGGCGCAGGCGGGCGCGCGCCAGGCGGCTCTTGATCGTCCCGACGGGAACCTTCACAGAGGCGGCCACTTCGACGTAGTCCAGCCCCTGGATATCGGCCAGCACCACCACCGAGCGGAACTCCGCGGGCAGGTTGTCGAGGCAGTGCTGGATGGCGTGCTCCACGTCATCGGCCTCGGCCTCCTGCTCGGGCGAGAGGCCCGGGTCGGCCAGCCAGCGCGGGGTCTCCATGTCCTCCCCGTCCGAGGTCTCCGGTTCGAGCGCCACGGTGGGGCGGCGCTTCTTGCGCCGCAGCTCATCGTAGCAGGCATTGGTCACGGTTCGCAGGAGCCAGGCTTTGAAGGATCCGCCGCGGAAGGAGGTGATGTTCTTGAAGGCCGAGATGAAGGCCTCCTGCGATGCGTCGGCGGCCTGGTCGTCATCTCCCAGGATGCGCAGCGCCGTGTTGAAGACACTGTCCTGGTAGGCCAGCACAAGGCTGTTGAAAGCGTCCAGGGAGCCACCCTGGGCGTCGCGGATCAGGGCCGGTTCATCCATGCGGGTATTTTATCACCTGCTTCGGTGTCGTTGCGAGGAACTGAAACGGTCCGCCTTGGCGGACCGTGGGTGACGAAGCAACCCCCCTCGCACCTTGTCCCCGCCTCGCAACGACATGCCGCTCCCCTCGTTAATCCCGGTGAGTCCCCTGCGACAGAAAGGAGCGGAGCATGGAGCTCATCTTCTGGATCTTCAGCGGTGTGATCGGCGGCTGGCTGGCCGGGATGGCCGTCCCCGCCCGCGGCTACGGGATTGCAGGTGATTTTCTCTTCGGGCTGCTTGGCGGTCTCGCCGGGGGCGGGCTCGGGAACCTGCTCGGGTTGCAGGGCGGGACGGTCTTCCAGCAGATCGCGGCCGCGGCCACGGGCGGGGCCTTGCTGGTCTGGCTGGTCCGCATCATCCACCCCGGCTCCCTGCGCGCCTGAGCGATTCAAAGACTTCCGAAGTCTTCAAGACTCCGGAAG
>CAZSPX010000082.1:0-11311 GCA_964608885.1 uncultured Anaerolineaceae bacterium
CCCGAGCAGCGATGT
Organism: uncultured Anaerolineaceae bacterium; assembly: GCA_964608885.1. Lineage (GTDB taxonomy): Bacteria > Chloroflexota > Anaerolineae > Anaerolineales > Villigracilaceae > JACPVF01. The sequence continues at coordinate 16 of CAZSPX010000082.1, forward strand.
ATTGGTACCGATCAAGATGGAATATGGAAAGACCGGCGAGCACTCGCCGGTCTTTTTTGGCAGATATCAACTCGCAATGAAAAGACCAGGACTGGCAACCATCCCTAGGGAAGCAGGGTGGATCTCAATCCTTCGCGCAGGGGCCGGGGTTCAAAACCCAACTCGCGCCGAGCCTTGCCATTATCCCCCCAATAGGTGACGCCAGCCGAGGCGCGCAGCGCCTCCGCGCTATATTCTGCGGATACCGGGGTCACCCTTTCCATAAGATTCATCACAAGTGAGACCAACCTCAGCATCCAGGACGGGACGGAGGGAGGGGCAGGGATACCAGTCAGCTCTTCCGCCAGGGCCAGGGCATCGACAAAGGTCACCGGCTCACCGCAAATGTGATAGCTCTCCCCCGGGCGCCCCTTCTCCATGGCGAGAAGGTGGCCGCGGGCCGCATCCTCCACATAAGACCAGCAGACGCCCGCACGCCGGGGGACCATGGGCAACTGCTTTTGCATATACAGCTGAAGCATCCGGCCCACACTGCTGTTATCCCCAGGACCATAGATGACGCCAGGCATAACAATCACGAGGGGCAAGCCAATGGCGATCATGTCAAGCGCAAGGTCGTGGGCCGCGGCCTTGGTACGGTCGTATTCACTGAGATGTTTTCCGGCGTAGCGATGGGACTCGTCCACCATGCGTCCGTGGGTATCGGAGTGGACCGCCAGGGTGCTGGTGTAGACGCCTTTTGGAATGTGCAGCTCGCGCATGAGCATGAGCACATTACGCGTGCCCTCCACGTTGACCCGGGCAGCCTCACGCCGGTCCTGCCCACCCAACTTGTACCATCCGGCAACGTGGAAAAGCCCATCCACCTCCAGCATCCCGGAACGCATGGATTCCATGTCCCTGATGTCACCGGTGAAAAGGCGCGCGCCCCATAGATCTCCTGCACGAGCAGGATCACGCACCAGGGCATGGACCGCGTCTCCCTGCTCTCGAAGCTGGCGAACCAGTTCACGACCCAGGAAACCGGAGGCGCCGGTCACAAAATATCTTGCCATCGCTGCCGTCTCAGAGGGTTCAGATCACGGATCCGAGGACAATCGATCAATCCGCCAACCACCCGGTAAACTTGCTGCGCGGCCAGGGGTTTCTCATCCACGAGGTATCGGGCAAAGGGAGGGCAGCGGCCTCCTCCACCGTGAGCCAGCCTTTCGGGAAAGGAAGGATCTGGGAGGTGCCTCTACTGGTCAGCCACCGCAGCGAGCGGGCCCGCTCGACCGCGCGGCAGACCTGCATCGTGGCGATCACATCCTGGCAGACATAATCCAACACCTCCTGATAGCGGCCCTGCTGCCAGTATTGTGGAGCCTTCGTGCCATCCATGCCTTTTATCTTCCCGGCCAGGGCCATTCCCTGAGCAGCCTTATCCAATCCCAGGGCAAAACCTTTCAGGCAGAAAAAATGGAACATCATATCCACATGTCCGGCTGCAAGGCGCCGGCAAGTCGCGGTCAGGCCGCTCTCCTCGGCCAGGACATCGAAATCAAAGCCGGCACCGTTCCAGGTGAGGAGGGTCTTCCCGGCCTGCACCTCGCAGTCCAGGAAATCCACCAGAGCGGCAGCCTCCTCCCGGTTCATCTGCGGCGCTGGCTCCCCTTCGGGCGTATGACCATGCCATACAACAGGCGTCCCATCGCTGCCCAAAACGGCCGCGCAAGAGATGCCAAATGGCCTGTAGGACTTCCAATCCTCCGCGCCCTCGGGGATGAGACGGGCAATCTCCAGATCAAGGGCAAGATAATCTCGGGGTTGAGGCAGATTTGGATATTCCACAGGTGTCTCTTTCAAAAAAAGAAGGCTAACAGCAGGAAAATCAAACCAAAAGGTACTATTCTCTCAAGTATAGCCCGGGTTGAGGCGAACGGAAAAAGGATTTCAGCAAAGCCGGGGAACGAAAAGTGCCAAAAATCACGTGAAATCCATGACCCCGGAACGGGCCATTTGATATAGAATTACTACTAAAATACTCCGAATTCTTTGTTCCATTGGGAGAATGCATAGATGACCAGGCCCCTCTACCGCATCTACCTCACCCCCGACCGCTTCGGCCGCTTCCAGCAGACCCCGCGCCGGACCCGTGATTTCTACGATATTGATCTCAACCAGTTTAAAGCGGCCCCACAGACGCGCTGGTACAGGATTGTCCAAAGCAGCCCGGGGCGAGTTTTCTCCACGCTGTGGAAGGCCGGCGATCCTGAAACCGTAAACCAAGCAACCATTTCCGAACTCGGCGCGTTCATGCGGGTTTTCTCGGACCTCTGGTATGTGGACAGTCGGGATGTAGACTTGGAGCGGGCTGCCGACCTGAATCAAAGTCCCCTTACAAAACCCCGGATCCTGGCCCTGTCTCTGGCTGCGCTGACGCTCATCTACCTGGCGGCGGCAAATCTCATTGCGTTGTGGGGTGGGCAGGCCCCGGCGATCATCCAACCACTGGCGCGTTTCGCAGGGCTTGCCATGTTGATTCTGCTGGCTGCAGAGCAGGTACTTAACGGCCTGAAAAGATGGCGACAATCTCAAGAGAATTGGTGATCTTCCGAGTATTTCGTCTACACGAAACGGGCAGCGCACGCTGCCCGTTTGAATTTCCGATCTTGATGTAAGCAAATGTACTTACCTATTGGCATTGTATTACCCTCCCGTTTATGCAATAATTTGTCCAGTCAACCCGGGAGGAGGACAAAATGCGGAATGCTGCTTCGTATATGACCTACGAAGATCTGATCCGGAAGGGCTGGTTCATCAGCCAGATGCCAGAGTTGGCCCGCGACCTGGAAGTCCTCGAGCTGTACGGCCGCATGGAACGCGAGCAACGGCGAAAGCTCCTGCAACTGGCCAGAGAGGTCCAGGAGGGTCGTGCGGAAGATGCCTCGACGAAAGACTCCTCTGCCGGGTCCGTCCTGTAGCTGGACCATGAGCTAAAAAGAACGAAATAATTGAAGTCCGCCTTCCGGCGGACTTTTTATCTTTGTATCTACTCCGGAGAGAAATTGACGGTTTATGATGGCCAGGATGTGGCATAATAGGCCGCCTGAGGCCAGTAACCAATTGTTTGAACGGGTGTTTTCACCTCCTGACACCGTTTCAAACCGGCTACTCCCGGTGAAACCGCCTGAAAACCCCTGAAACCAAAAACCCTAAGAATCAGCAAGGAGCATTTCATGGAAAATACAACCTCCTTTTTCGAGGAACCCGAAGTAGAAAAGATGATCCTCCCGGTCGGCACGGGGGTGCCGTTCGGAATTCGGCGTGTGCGGAATGCTGCGCTCAATATTGGCGGCGTCTATGGCACCTGGGGAGACAGCTATGACAACGGCTCGCTTACGGAGCTGATCGAGGGCCGGCTGGGCGTCCCCGTCCCCGAGAACGAACGACTAAACCTGGCAGAGCTGGGATTCGTCTCACGGCACCATATCCCGGTCCTGGACAGGGAACAGAACATCGCCATCGAGGTGGAGGTCGGTGCGCGGATGCTGCGCGAGGCCGCCCAGGCTTGCGGTTGGAATCCCTCAGAGGTGGACGCGATCCTGATCGGCATGTCCGCACCCATCACCGAGGACTACCTCGCCCGGATCGCCAAGGCCGCCGGGATGCGCGAGGATATCCTGAAGGTGGCGGTCCACAAAGCCTGCGACGGATCGGTCAGCTCTTTGCACCTAGCGCTCAATCCGGACCTCCCCGAAAACAACGGTCTGGAGCAGAACATCGCCGAGTCCCTGCGGGGCAGGAAAATCCTGGTGGGCGGGATCGAGGGCCTTAGCCGCTTTATGAGCCTATCGCGGGATACCAATGCCCTGCAGCTCTTCGGCAATGCCGCGGGGGTGATCGGGATCATCCCCGACCAGACGATGAAGTTCCTGGCGGGCAAATCCCTCGAGGCCTACGATGAGGATGGCGTGCTGCAAGTCCAAATGAACTACCCTCACTCCCGTCCGCGCAGCGATGGCGGGCTGAACATTGACGTAACACAGATGGACGCCAACTATATCCGTGTTGCGGGCCTGATGCATGAGCCGACAGACGGCACCTCCATCAGCATGGCCGGGCCAATGGGGATGGTCAAACTCTTCGTGCGCAACGGGGTCCAGGTTGTGCGGGATGCTTACCAGGCCTATCAAGAGAAGCTGGAACAATTGGGAACCACTGGAAAATCGCTGGCAGTGGCCATCGTTCACCATGCCAATTACAAGATTAACAAGCTGAAGGAAAAGCACCTGCAAAACGCCGGCATCAGCCTCTCCATGCCCTGGCTGGTGAGCGATTTTGGAAACGTGAGCGCAGCCTCAAATATGATCGCCTTACTGCGCAAGCTCCCCGACCTCAAGCCCGGCGACCACATCCTGATCGACGGCTTTGGCGCGGGCACCTATTACGATACGCTGGCTGTGGAACTGGGCGGCTAAGCTCAATATTTCACCGAAAATGACCGGAGGCCCAAAACCTCCGGTTTTTTGTGGAATACCCGCACTACCACCGCCTTTATAATACCCCCTCATGCACAAGCATTCCACTGCAGGCCTGCTTGCCGGACTTACGGCTGCCGCCATCTGGGGCGGCATGTACGTGGTCAGCAAGGTTGTTCTGGAGGTCATCCCGCCTTTCGCCCTGCTGGCCAGCCGTCTCGTTCTGGGCATCTTCACCCTTGCGCTGGCGGGGCTATTCCTCCCGAGAGTGAGGATGAGCCGGACGCAGGTATTACAGAGCTTTGGTGTAGGCGTCATAGGCTACGGGATTTCGCTGGGTTTCCAGTTTGTGGGGACAAAACTTTCAACAGCTTCCAACGGCTCACTGGTGACCTCGGCAACCCCGGCGTTCATCCTGCTGTTTGCCCCTGCCCTGCTGGGCGAAAAGGTCACCCTGAGAAAACTGGCTGCGCTCCTGCTCTCCACACTTGGAGTAGCAGCTGTGATCGACCCGCGCACCGCTGAACTTTCGCCCTCGCTTTTCTGGGGCAACCTCTCCCTGCTGGCTGCCGCGCTCACCTGGGCGCTCTACTCGGTACTTGTGCGGAAAGTGACACGCAATATGAGTGTGGTCACATCCACGGCCATCATGCTGGCAGGCGGTCTCCCTTCCACACTGGCCCTGGGCGCATGGGAGGCCAGCACACAGGGATATGGCGCGATCACAACGGGAGTGATCGCCGGAATCCTCTTTCTCGGGATCATCTCCACCGCAGGAGCCATGTTCCTCTGGAATTATGCTTTTGCCGAACTGCCCGCGGGGGTGGCCTCCCTGACCTTTTTTGCACAACCTCTTGTGGGCACCCTGCTGGGAGCGCTGCTCCTCAGAGAGAGAATCTCCCCGCTCTTCATCCTGGGAGGGATCTTGATCGGGATCGGGCTGATCATTGCCAGCACCGGCGGGGAGACGGCGGAAGCGGTCGCCTCCTAAGATCAGGCAATCGAATTCCACCCAATACTACCCAGGTTCAGACGGAACCGACTTTGTGAAGCAGGGCCATGTTGGGGCTGCGCAGGGCCCCCACCGGGAACCCACAGACCAGGACCACCTGCTTCCCTGATTCGACCATCCCATTCTCCAGCATGGCCGCATCCACACGCTGGAGCATATCCTCCACAGTGTCAACAAAGGGAACGAGATTCGGGATCACACCCCAGTGAAAAGCAAGCCGGCGGAACGTGGCTTCATCCGGGGTAAAACCAAGGACCGGCACTGCAGGATGCGTTTTGGAAACCAACAGGGCGGTCTGTCCCTGCATCGTAAAGACCGCAATGGCCGCAACATCGCGATCATTGGCGATCTCAAAGGCAGCACGCGCCATGGAGGCCGCATCGCTCGTATCTGCAGCGTCCAGGGAATGAGGCTTTCCCCATTCCAAATAATGTCTTTCTGCCTCGCTGGCGATACGGGCCATCAGGGTCACAGCCTCCACCGGGTACTCCCCTGCGGCAGTCTCCGCGGAGAGCATCACTGCATCGGTCCCATCGAAGATCGCATTGGCCACATCCGAAGCCTCGGCGCGGGTCGGAAGCGGGTTATGGATCATCGATTCAAGCATCTGCGTGGCAGTGATGACCAGCCGGGTACGTTGGTTGGCAGCCTGTATGATGGTTTTCTGCATGACCGGGACCTTCTCAGGAGGCATCTCAACGCCCAGATCGCCGCGCGCCACCATCACACCATCCGCGATTTCCAGGATCTCCTCCAGTTCCGGGAACACTTCAGGCTTCTCGAGCTTGGCTATCAGCAAGGGCTGCCTGGAATCCCCAACCAGCCCCTGCATGACATCCCGGACCCTGCGGACATCCTGCGCGGAGCGCACAAACGAGAGTGCAACAGCATCCACGCCCTGCTCGATCCCAAAGGCCAGGTCGGTCTCATCCTTGGGAGTAAAGCCCGAGACCTTGATGTGAACACCCGGCAGGTTGATCCCTTTATGCGGGCCAAGGAGACCGCCCACCGTCACCGCAGCCGTCATGGAACGGCTTGCACAGCCCTCCGCCCGGAGAGCGAGCCTCCCGTCATCCAGGAGAAGGGTATCGCCCGGCTTTACTGACTCGAACAACTCGGGGAAATCGACCGGGATGGCAAGGAAATCCGCCTCAGGAGGGGCGTCCTGAGCAGCATAAAGCACCACCTTCTCCCCCTCCTGCAACTGAACCGGTTCAGGCAAGTCTCCGACGCGGATCTTGGGGCCCTGCAGGTCCTGCAGAATGGCGACCGGGACGTTTAACCTGCGGGAGACCTCGCGGATCCGGGCAATGCGCCCGGCATGGTCGGCGTGCGTCCCGTGGGAGAAGTTCAGGCGCGCCACGTTCATGCCGGCGCGGAGAAGCTTCTCAAGCACGGCAGTGCTGTCACTAGCGGGACCTATGGTGGCAACGATCTTTGTGCGACGGAACATAAGACCATCCCTCTATGCAAAGAATCCACACTCGGCAGGAGAAAATGTACAACACATACAGATGCAAATGAAGTCCCGGTTATGAACTGAAGGATGCCAGGCGGGAGGGGCCTGGCATCCTGGACCCGCCTGGGGCGTCTATATGTAATGAAGCTCAACCGCCTGTCGTTCCAAGTCCCCCCGGAAATCCGGGTGAGCGATTTTGATCAATTGGCTGGCGCGCTGACGGATGGATTTCCCATACAAGTCGGCAACTCCATATTCTGTTACCACGTAGCGGACATGGTTCCGGGTGGTCACCACGCCCGCGCCCGGTTTGAGCATGGGGGTAATGCGTGAGATCAGGCTGCCGTCCCGCAGTGTTGTTGTGCTCGGCATTGCGATGATGGGAACGCCATCCTTGGAGCGCGAGGCGCCGTAGATAAAATCGAGCTGACCACCAACGCCGCTGTAGAACTTCGGTCCGATGCTGTCAGCACAGACCTGACCGGTCAGGTCAACCTCAATGGCGGAGTTGATCGCCACCATGCGCTCGTTCTGCGCCACCACATAAGGGTCATTGATGTACTCAGTGCGATGCAGCTCAATGAGCGGATTATCGTCCGCCCACTGATATAAGCGCTGGGTACCGATCAGGAAACCAGCCACCAGCTTTCCGGGGTGAAGGGTCTTGCGGGAGCTGGTAATAATACCCTGCTCCACCAGCTCAATGACGCCATCAGAAAACAGTTCACTGTGGACACCGAGGTCTTTCTTGTGACGCAGGAATTTGAGGACCGCGTCAGGAATGGCGCCAATGCCCAGCTGCATGGTGGCGCCATCCGGGATCAGCTCGGCGACGTGGCTGGCAATGCCCTCAACGACCTCCTGATTGCCTTCCTCGCTCATGGGCATCTCGGGGATGGGATAATTGACCGGCACCACATGGGTCAGGCGGCTGATATGAATGAATGAATCTCCCAGGGTGCGGGGCATCTGCTCATTGACCTCGGCAATGATGATGCGGGCAGATTCGGCGGGCGTCTTGGTGAGGCCAACCTCCACACCCAGGCTGCAAAACCCATGCTCGTCAGGCACAGACACATGGATCATGGCGACATCCAGCGGGAGGATCCCGCGCTTGAAAAGAAGGGGAAATTCCGAAAGCAGGACGGGGGTGAAATCGGCGCGGCCATCCTGAACAGCCTTGCGGACGTTGCCTCCGATGAACATGGTATTGACGCGCAGGTGCCCCTTCAACTCGGGCTTGACATATTCCGCCGAGCCCATCGTCAAGGCGTGGCAAATCTCCACATCCTGGAGGTTCGGAGCATAATCGACCAGCGCGCTTAACAGATTCCGGGGGATGGAACAGTTGCCCGTCAGGAAGATGCGGTTCCCGCTCTGGATGACCTTGACAGCCTCTTCCGCCGTGGTCACCCGCTGGTTATACATGCTAGTCCAGTCCATCGTCCACCTCCTCGTAGGCAGAGAAGCGCCGCGCCTGGCGGAACTCGCCCTGGTAGGTAACGACACCGGAGCGGAGCGAACTGCTTTCCCGCATAGCCTCCTCCACGCCGTGGCCGACGATCTCGAGGATATAAGGCATCGCAGCATTCACAAACGCGTGGGTGGAAGTACGGGCCACCACACCGGGAAGGTTGGGCACGCAGCAATGTATGATGCCCTCCTCAATGAAGGTGGGGTGCTCATGAGTGGTGGGCCGGGAGGTTTCGATACAACCGCCCTCGTCGATACTGACATCAATGATGATGGAGCGCGGCTTCATGGCGCGCACCATTTCGCGGCTGACCAGGATCGGGGAGCGCTGGCCCGGGACGAGGACCGCGCCAACCACCACATCCGCATAGGATGTGGCGCGCTCGATATTGCGCGGCGTGGAGATCAGGGTGACGATCCCCGGGAAACGCTCCGCAATGCGCTGGAGGGCACCCATGTGCTGGTCAATGACCGCCACGTGGGCACCCAGGCCGAGGAAAGCCTGGGTGGCATAGGTCCCGACAACCCCTCCCCCGAGGATCAAAACCTCGGCGGGCGGCACACCGGGAACCCCGCCCAGAAGAATGCCTTTCCCACCCCAGTTGTTCTGAAGCAGACGAGCCGCGATCTGAGCGGCCATCTGGCCGCCGATCTGACTGAAGGGGCGCAGGACCGGAAGTGAGCCGTCCGCCTGCTGGATCTGCTCATAAGAGACGGAAGTGATCTTCTTCTCGATAAGCAGGTCCACCTTATCCTGCTTGGCCGAGGCGAGATGGAGCATGCCCATGAGCACAGCCCCCGGCTGGAGCCAGGCGATCTCCGATTTGAAGGGGCGCGCCATCTTCAGGAGCAGGTCCGCGCGGGCAAAGACCTCCTCCGAGGAATACACCAGGCGCGCTCCAGCCTTTTCATATTCCAGGTCGCTGAAGCCCGCGCCCACTCCGGCCTCATGCTCCACATAGACGGTATGGCCGCGCTGCGTCAGCATCTCGACGCCGGCGGGCGACATCCCCACACGGAATTCAAACGGACGCTTTTCCTTCGGAATGCCAATGATCATCTTACCTCCCGATCTCAAGGCATGTTGAGCACTTCGCGGATATGCGGCAGCGCCCAGTCGATGGTTTCCTTTTCGATCACGAGCGGCGGTGCAAATCGGATCACGTGCTCGTGAGTCTCCTTGGCCAGGATGCCCTTGTGCTTAAGGGCCTCGCAGAACCGGCGCGCGCCGCCTGCTTCCGGTTTCAGTTCCACGCCGACGAACAGGCCCCGGCCGCGCACTTCCTTCACATGACGGCTGGGGATCTCGCTCAACTGCTCGATGAAATACTCACCCAGTTCTGCCGAGCGCTCTGCCAGCTTCTCTTCTCGGATGACCCGCAGGGCGGCGCGGGCAACGGCCGCCGCCAGGGGATTGCCGCCAAATGTGGAGCCGTGCTCCCCGGGGGTAAAAAGGCCCAGGACGGAGCGATCAGCCAACACCGCAGAGACCGGGTAGAAGCCGCCTGAAAGCGCCTTGCCGATGATCATGACATCAGGTCGCACCCCTTCGTGCTCGCAGGCAAACAGTTTTCCGGTGCGTCCGAGGCCGGTCTGGATCTCGTCAGCCATCAAGAGAACCTTGTTCTGTTTGCAGATCCTGGCAACTTCCTTCAGGTATCCGGAGGGAGGGATGATCACGCCGCCTTCGCCCTGGATGGGCTCCAGCATGACCGCGGCAGTGTTGGGAGTAATAGCCCTTGCCACGGCTTCAGCATCACCATACGGGACAGTGACAAAACCGGGGGTGAACGGGCCAAAGTCCTCGCGGTAGGAAGGCTCCGTGGAGAACGATACAATGCTTACCGTCCGCCCGTGGAAATTGCCCGAGGCGGTGATGATTTCGGCCTGATGACGGGGGACCTTCTTGACGAGGTAAGCCCATTTGCGAGCCAGCTTGACCGCGGTCTCGACCGCCTCTGCCCCGGAGTTCATAGGCAGGGACATCTCATACCCGGTCATTTCTGAAAGCTCCTTGTACAGAAGCGGGAGCTGGTCGTTGCGGAAGGCCCGTGAAGTAAGCGTTACCTTGCGGGCCTGCTCAATAAGTGCGTTCAGGATCTCCTCGTGGACATGCCCCTGATTGACGGCCGAATAGGCGCTCAGGCAATCCAGGTATTTTTTTCCATCGACATCGTACACCCAGACCCCGGAGGCCTTCTCGATCACCACATCCAGGGGATGATAATTATGAGCGCCGTATTCTTCCTCTAAAGCGATGTAGTCCTGCGAATTCATTCATTCACCTCTCTGTCTATAGATGGCTGTGCGGGGTCATGGACCCCGCACAGGGAGATTTTCTAGGCGGCGCCCAGCAGCCGGGCAAGTATGGCTTTCTGGGCATGCAGCCGGTTATGGGCCTGCGGGAATATGACCGAATGGGGACCATCCGCCACCTCATCTGTCAGCTCATGGTTACGGTGGGCTGGCAGGCAGTGCATCACAATCACGTCTTTGTCCGCCTCGGCCACCAGTCCGGCATTGACCTGATAAGGTGGGAAGACCTGCTCGCGCCTGACGGTCTCCTCCTCCTGTCCCATGCTGGTCCATGTATCAGTATAGATCACCTGGGCGTCTTTCACAGCCGCGTGCGGATCGCGAAGGAACCGGAAGTGGGAGCCGGTGGTCGCAGCGAGCTTTTCCGCGATCCGGATCGCCTTGGGATCCAGATCATAGCCTTCAGGAGAGGCAAGCGTAAAATTCCAGCCTAGCTGCGCGCAGGCATGCATCAATGAAACCGCGACATTATTCCCATCGCCCACGAACGTCACGTTCAAGCTTTTTGCGGGACCGAACTTTTCCTGGATGGTGAGGGAATCTGCCATGCTCTGGCAGGGATGGTTGTAATCGCTC
>CAZSPX010000083.1:0-2959 GCA_964608885.1 uncultured Anaerolineaceae bacterium
AGGGATTTTTCCATCCAGACGACGTGGGAGGTGCCGAGGTGGGGGGAGGGGAGGCCCTTGACGCGGTAGCCGTATTTCTCGAAGAAGGCGGTGGTGGTGACGCGGGTCATCATGCCGATGGTGGAGTACCCGCGCTGGCGCGCCCGGGCTTCGACGGCCTGGATGAGCATCTGCCCGATGCCCTGGCGCTGGGAGGATTCGGCGACGGCCAGGTGGGAGACATGCCCCACGGCCGGCGATTCCTCATAGAGCTTGGCCACGCCCAAGACCTCGCCCCGCTCGTTGACGGCCATGAAATGCTCGCTGATGGGCTCAAAGTCGTCCTTTTCGGTGCCTTTGGGATGCCCCCAGGGCTCGCGCAGCACCTTGTAGCGCAGGGCGTAATAGGCCTTGAAGTCCTCTTTGGTGACGGGTGATTTGATGGTGATCATGCTGCCTCCAATGGTCATGCGGCGGTCGGCTCGGAGGGCCTGCGGAAGAGGCCGGTCAGAAATCCCAGGAGCCCGCGCAGGGGCGCAAGGAGCCAATCCACCAGCTCATTGACGATGCCGATGCCCTGGACCAGCCAGAGAAGCACGAAACGCAGCTTCTGGAGGAGGGGGATATGAGCATACGCCAGAGCCAGCAGGAGGGTGCCGGCGGAGATGCCGAAACGGACCAGGTCGGAGATCTCCACGTGCCAGACCTGCTCGAGGATCAATTCCACACCGATGTTGAGGACAAGGACGTAGGCGGCCTGGCGCAGGATGGGCTCACGCTCGACGGCGTAGCTGAAGGCACCGGCGGCAAAGCGCATGGTGAGGATGCCGATGGCGACGCCCACCATCACGACCCAGAGCTTGTTGGAGAGGGAGACGGCCGCCACGACGTTGTCGATGCTGAAGATCAGGTCCATCAACTCGACGGTGAGGACGGTGGCCCAAAAGGACTGGACCCGGATGGGCTTGACGTCCGCATCCTCCTCGCTGCCCGCGCCGGACATGTCCTCGAGGCTGTCGAAGGCCAGGTGGATGAGGTAGGCGGCGCCCACCAGCTTGATCCAGGAGTTGTGGATGAGGAAGCTGGTGAGGAAGAGCATCAGGCCGCGGCCCACATAGGCGCCCAGGAGGCCGACGCGCAGGGCGGCGGTGCGCTGGCTACCCAGGAGGGGATGCAGCCAATCGCCGAGGCGCTGGAGGCCGCGCGGCCAATCCACGGGCTTGCGGTCGGGAAGAGGCGAGACGAGGGCCCCGATGACGGCGGCGTTGTCGATGGAAAGGATGCCTTCCAGGAATATCAACTGCAGGATGATGATCAGAACCGGCCAGTATTCGCTCATGCACAACTCCCAAGGCCCCAAGAGGCATCAAAAAGACCGCCACAACTCCGTGGCGGTCCTGTGTATTCTGATCCCCGGGCGCGGGTCAGTGTAACCCTGCGAAGGGGGGCTGTCAAGGATGAGGCGGGTTACTTGATCCCTGGCTCGATGTGCATGCCGTCGGGGATCTCGGCATCCTTGCGGATGATGACGATGCCGTCGCGCACATACCAGATATCCTCGCTGAACTCGCGGTCGCGCGGGAAGGGCTTGATGACCACATTGCGGCCGATGCGGACGTTCTTGTCGAGGATGGCGCCCTCGATATGCGAGCCGCTCCCGATGCCGATGGGAATATTGCCCACGCGCTTTTCGCCGTTGTAGTAATCCGAGCCCATGACGATGCTGTCGCGGATGACGCAATCCGGGTTGACCTGGGCGCGGATGCCGATGACGGAGCGGGAGACCTCGGACTTGAGGATGCGGCAGCCCTCGGAGATGAGCACATCCTGGAGGTGGCTGTCCTCCACCGTGGAGCCGGGCAGGAAGCGGGCGTGGGTGTAGATGGGGGCGTTGGGCTCGTAGAAATTGAAGGCCGAATCCGGGGAGGTCAGCTCCAGGTTGGTCTCGTAGTAGGCGTGCATGGTCCCGATATCGCGCCAGTAGCCTTCGAAATCGAAGCCGACGACGCGGTGGGAGGAGATGGCCTGGGGGATGATGTCATTGCCGAAATCATCGTGGCGGGGATGGTAGCGCAGCAGGTCGATCAGAACATTGGTCTTGAAGAGGTAGATGCCCATGGAGCCCAGGTAGGGGCGCTCAGGATCGTCGCGGCTGACGAATTTTTCCTGTTCTTCCAGCTTCTTGGGCTTCTCGGCAAAGGCGGAGATGCGGCCGTCACTCTCGCGCTTGAGCAAGCCGAAGCGGGAGGCGTCATTGCGGTGAACGGGCTGGACCGCCACGGTGATATCGGCGCCCAGGTCCCAGTGGAAGTTCGCCATGGCGGCGTAGTCCATGCGGTAGAGGTGGTCGCCCGCCAGGATGAGGATATACTGGGCGCCGGTGGAGCGGATCTCGAGGAGCTGCTTGCGGACGGCGTCGGCCGTGCCCTGGTACCAGTCGGCGCTCTCGAGGGTCTGCTCAGCGGCCCAGATCTGCACCCAGCCGGTATGGAAGGCATCAAACTGATAGGTGCGCGAGATGTGCCGGTGCAGGGAGACCGAGTTGAACTGGGTCAGGATGGCGACCTTGTAGATCTCGGAATTGATGCAGTTGCTGATGGGGATATCGATCAGGCGGTACTTGCCCGCGATTGGCACGGCGGGCTTGGAGCGCATGAGGGTGAGCGGGAAAAGCCGGGTGCCGCGCCCGCCTCCCAGGACCAAAGCGAGGACATCGTTCAGTGAGGGCATGGAAGCCTCCTGGCAGGGAGATGGTCGAGCTGTGAAGCTCAGTGCTGGATGCGAAAGAGCTTGCGGAACTTATGCACCAGATAAAGGACCGGATAGGCCAACAGGACCAGCAGGTCGATGACAAGGAAGATCAGTTGAAGCTTCAAAACTACCTCCGAAACGAAACGCGAGGCCAACGCAGCGGCCCCGCGCACCATACAGCTTGACCCGCCCTGGCTCCCCCGCTGCCGCGGGAGGGGGCGTGACCCCG
>CAZSPX010000083.1:3059-11247 GCA_964608885.1 uncultured Anaerolineaceae bacterium
ATACAGCTTGACCCGCCCTGGCTCCCCCGCTGCCGCGGGAGGGGGCGTGACCCCGCCTCAGCGGGGTGTTATAATTCCAGCCAGTGCCGAAGGTGGGAATCGAACCCACATTCCCGAAGGAACACGATTTTGAGTCGTGCGCGTCTGCCTATTCCGCCACTTCGGCTTCTCTTCGTTAGTATAACAAATCCCCTACAGCAAGGTCAAGATGAAACTCGGAATCATCGGTTTGCCCCAGTCCGGAAAGACCACGATCTTCAACGCGCTGACGCGCGGCAACACGCCCACGACGGCCTCGGCGGGGCGCTTCGAGGTGCATACGGCGGTGGTGGACGTACCCGACCCACGCGTCACGCGGCTTTCGGAGATGTTCCGGCCGCGCAAGACGATCTACGCCAAGGTGACCTACGCCGACATTGCCGGATTGGAAGCGGGATCTGCCAAAAGCGGCATCTCGGGCCAACTGCTCAACCAGCTGTCACAGATGGACGCCTTCCTGCACGTGGTGCGCTGCTTCGAGAGCGACCTGGTCTCGCACCCGGCGGGGACGGTGGACCCTGCACGGGACGCCTACGGCATGACAGAGGAGCTGCTGCTCAACGACCTGATCGCGGTGGAGCGGAAGCTGGAGCGCCTGACCGAGGAGCGCAAGAAGGGCGGCACCGACAAGGCTGAGAACGAGCGCCAGACGGCCCTCTTCCAGAAGCTGAACGCGGCGCTTTCCGAAAACACCCCCCTGCGGAAGGTTGAAATCCCGGTCGAGGAAGGTAAAATCCTCGCCAGCTTTGGACTTCTCAGCCTGAAGCCGCTGCTGACGGTCTTCAACCTGAGCGAAGGACAGGCCATGCCCGCCGTGGACCTGGACCATGAGGCCATCGCCCTGCAAGGCAAGCTGGAGATGGAGATCGCCCAGCTCCCGCCGGAGGATGCGGCGGTGTTCATGCAGGAATACGGGATCGAGGAATTGAGCCTGAACCGCATGATCCGGCTCTCGTATGACCTGCTGAACCAGCAGTCGTTCTTCACGGTGGGCGAGGACGAGGTGAGGGCCTGGACGACCCGGCGGGGAGCCAGCGCGCAAGAATCGGCGGCCGAGATCCACACCGACCTGCAGCGCGGGTTTGTGCGGGCCGAGGTGGTGGCCTACGAAGACCTGATCACGCTGGGCTCGATGAACGAGGCCAAGGCAAAAGGGAAGTTCCGGCTGGAAGGCAAGGAGTACCCCGTCAAGGACGGGGACATCGTCCACATCCGCTCGAGCATCTGACCGTACACGCCAACCTGAGGAGAGAAAATGGCTTACAGTCTTTCACCCTGGAGCCTGGATGACCTGTATCCGGGCTTCGACACCCCCGAGCTTGAATCGGCATTCGACCAGATCGAGGAGCAGGTAAGCTCCTTCGAGGGCCTGCGCGGCAGGCTGGTCCCGGACATGGAAGCCGGGCAGTTCATGGAGGCGCTGCGGGCCTCCGAAGCGTTCACGCGCGTGCTGTTCAAGCTGGACGCCTTCGCCGGGCTGGCGTTCGCGGCCAACACCCAGGACCAGGCAGCCCAGACGCTGCAGAGCCGGGTGCAGCAGTTCGCGGCGGACATCACCAACCGGGTGCTGTTCTTCAGCCTGTGGTGGAAGGACCTGGACGAGGCCAATGCGAAGCGGTTGATGGAAGGGGCCGGGGATTACCGCTATTACCTGGAGGAAATGCGGCACTTCAAGCCGCACACCCTGAGCGAGCCCGAGGAGAAGGTCATCAACCTGAAGGATGTGACCGGCGCGAGCGCCCTCGTCACGCTGTACGACGCCATCACCAACCGCTACCTGTTCAAGATGAAGGTGGACGGGAAAACGCAGGAGCTGACGCGGGCGCAGCTGATGGGGCATTTCTACAGCAGCGACCCCAAACAGCGCGCCAGGGCCTACCGGGAGCAGTTCCGGGTGTACGCGGCGGATGGGCCCATCCTGGGGCAGATGTACCAGACACGGGTGCGGGACTGGCACAACGAGAACGTGAGCCTGCGCAAGTACCCGACGCCCAACTCGGCGCGCAACCTGATGAACGACATCCCGGATGAGGCGGTGGACGCGCTGCTGGCCGTGGCGCGCACCAACGCGGGCGTGTTCCAGCGGCTGTTCCGGGTGAAGGCGCGGCAGCTGGGCGTGAAGAAGCTGAGGCGGTACGACATTTACGCGCCGCTGGCAGGCTCCACGAAGAAGTACAGCTTCGAGGAGGCCGCCGACATGGTGCTGGACTCGTTCGGCAGCTTCAGCCCGGAATTCAGGCAGCTTGCGCAGCGGGTCTTCGAGGAGAACCACCTGGACAGCGAGATCCGCAAGGGGAAGCGCGGCGGGGCCTTCTGCGCCTCGGTGCTGCCCGAAACAACGCCGTACGTGCTGCTCAACTTCCAGGGCAGCACGCGCGAGGTGGCCACGATGGCGCACGAGCTGGGGCATGCCATCCACTCGATGCTGGCCGCGCACCACAGCACCTTCACCTTCCATTCCTCGCTGCCGCTGGCGGAGACCGCCTCCACGTTCGGGGAGATGATGCTGATCGACCGGATGCTGGCCTCGGAGAGCGACGAGGCGGTGAGGCGGGATATCCTCTTCCGGCAGGTGGACGATTCCTATGCCACGATCGGCAGGCAGGCGTTCTTTGCGCTGTTCGAGCGCAAGGCGCATGAGATGGTGCTCCAGAACGCCAGCGTGGACCAGATCTCGGACATGTACTTCGAGAATCTAAAGGAACAGTTCGGCAAGGCGCTGGACCTGGCCCCCGAGTTCAAATGGGAATGGGTGGCCATCCCGCACTTCTATAACACGCCGTTCTATGTGTATGCCTACGCCTTCGGCAAGCTGCTGGTGCTGTCGCTCTACAAGCAGTTCAAGCAGGAGGGGGAAAGCTTCAAGCCCAGGTACCGCAAGATCCTGGCGGCGGGCGGCTCGCAGGCGCCGGCGCAGATCCTGGGGGAGGCCGGGATCGACATCCGGTCGGCGGCCTTCTGGCAGGGCGGCTTCGATGTGATCAAGGAGCAGGTGCAGGAACTCGAGCAGTTGTAGCTCCCTGAGAATCAAAAAGGCCCCGCAGCGAAATCCCTGCGGGGCCTTTTTTTCTGCCTGTATCAGCGCTCCACGTAGATTTGGCGGGCGGCGGCGAAGCCCAGGGTGGAAGGGCGGCCTTCCACCTCCACGGTGAGGGTCTGGTTGAAGGACAGGACCTCGGTCACACGGGCGCGGGCGCCGGGCATGATGGAGCGTTCCTCCAGGAAGGCCATCAGCTCGCGGTTCTGCTCGGCCAGCTCGTGGACGCGGCGGATCACGACCTCCTGGCCGGGGGCAATGGAGGTGAGGGACACCCAGGAGGCGACGGCGTCCTCGCGGCCCGGGAGGGGGTTGCCGTGCGGGCAGGTGGCGGGGTTGCCAAGCTCGGCCAGCAGGGCGCTCTCGGTCTCCTCCGAGATGGCATGCTCGAGGTTGTGGGCTTCACCGTGCAGGCGGGACCAGGGAAGGCGGTTGACCATGAGCCATTCGGTGAGCATGTGGCGGCGCGTGACGGTCTGGGCAGACCGGCGTCCCAGGCGGGTGAGCCGGGTGCCTTTCTTGTCGCTCAGGACCAGGCCGTCGCGGACCATGCGCTTGAGGGTGTTGGTGACGGTGGGCGGGGTGACGCCCAGCAGCTCGGCCAGGCGGACGCCCACCACCGGCTCATTATCCCTTTCCAGGACGAAGATCAGGGAAAGATAGTCCTCGATTGTGGTGCTGAGTTTTTCCATAGGATTAGTCCAAATTATGACGTTCATCCATCGAAAGCGGTACATTTTTCAATTTATAAATCCCCGGGATTAGTATATACTAATAAGCGTACGATCCAATTCATTATACAGCCGGACACGCAGATCCGCAGCATGGAGACGGGCATGAACCCCACAACACAACAGATCCCGCTGGCCGAGCTCCGGGTGGATGAGCATGGGACCCTGCTCTCGTTCGAGGATGGGCAGGCGGTCACAACCCGGCTGGCCTCGCTGGGATTCACGCCCGGGGCAGGCGTGGACATGACCCAGAACTACGGGCATGGTCCGCTGATCGTGACGGTGCGCGGGACGCGCGTGGCGCTGGGACGCCGCGAGGCGGCCCGCATTTTTGTGACCCGGAGCGCCCGTGACTGACTGCCATGAGACCGCCGCGCCCGCCCGTCCCGTGCTGGTGGGACGCAAGCTGCCGCTGATCGCCCTGGCCGGGCAGCCGAACGTAGGCAAATCCACGCTCTTCAACATGCTCACCGGCCTGAACCAGCACGTGGGGAACTGGCCGGGAAAGACAGTCGAGCGCCGCGAAGGCGCTTTTTTTCATTCCGGACGGCAGTACGGGGTGGTGGACCTGCCGGGCACGTACAGCCTGACCGCCAATTCCCCTGAAGAGGTGATCGCACGCGAGTTTATCCTGCGGGAGCAGCCGGACGTGGTGGTGGCGGTGGCCAACGCGGCGAACCTGGAGCGCAGCCTATACCTGCTGGCGGAGCTGATGGCGCTCTCCATCCCGCTGGTGGTGGTGCTGAACATGATGGATGTGGCGGCGCAGGAAGGCATGCAGGTGGAAGCCCCGGTGCTGGAGGCAGCCCTGGGCGTGCCGGTGATCCCCATGACGGCGACCCGCACCCACGGGGCGGCGGGCCTGCTGGAGCCGATCGACAGGATCCTGGCGGGGGAGGCTGAGACCTCGCCGCATGTGCCCGAGATCCGCAGCGACCACCGGGCGGCGCTGGAGGAGATCAACGGTCTCATCGCCGGGTATGTGCCGCAGCCGTACCCGCAGGACTGGGTGGCGCTCAAACTGCTGGAGGGGGATGCGGAGATCACGCGCTCGATGCAGGCGGCGCTTCCTACCCAGACCTGGGAACGGGTCCACGGGGTGCTGCGGCAGCACGATGACGCGCTGCTGGCGGTGGCCTCGGGGCGCTACGAGTGGATCGGCAGGATGGTGCGCGCGGCGGTCGTACAGCCGCGCATGGGGCAGGTCTCATGGACGGCACAGATCGACCGCTGGGCGGCGCATCCCCTATGGGGGCTGGGCATCCTGGCGGGCATACTGGGGATCGTGTTCTGGCTGACCTTCTCGATCGGCGCGCCGATCCAGGGCTGGCTGGGAGAGCAGGTGGTGGGGAGGCTCGTGACATTGGGGGGGAGCCTGCTGGCAGGGGCGCCCTTCTGGCTGCGGGGCATGCTGGTGGACGGGATCCTGGGCGGGGTGGGGGCGGTGCTGACCTTCCTGCCCATCATGGTCATCTTCTTTGCCACATTCGGGCTGCTGGAGGATACCGGTTACATGGCGCGGGCGGCGTTCGTGATGGACAACCTGATGCACATGATGGGCCTGCACGGGAAGTCCTTCCTGCCGCTCTTTTTGGGTTTTGGCTGCAATGTGCCGGCCATCATGGGGACGCGGGTCATCGATTCGAAGCCGGCGCGGGCGCTGACGATCCTGATCGCGCCGCTGGTACCCTGCACCGCGCGCATGGCGGTGGTGGCGTTCCTGGCGCCGGCCTTCTTCGGGTCGAAGGCGCTGGCGATCACCTGGGCGCTGGTGCTGCTCTCTCTTACGCTGCTGGTGGTGGGCGGCGGACTGCTGAACCGGCTCATCTTCAAGGGGCAGCGCTCGGCTTTTATCATGGAGATGCCGCTGTACCACATGCCGAACCTCCGCACGATCGGGCTGCTGGTCTGGCAGCGTTCGCTCTCCTTCGTGAAGAAGGCGGGAACGAACATCCTGGCGATGGCGGTGGTGATCTGGGCGCTCTCGGTGCTGCCGAACGGGACGATGGGGGACAGCTACCTGGTGCAGTTCGGGAAGTGGATCGAGCCGCTGGGACGCTGGATGGGGCTGGACTGGCGGCTGATGGTGGCGCTTATCACCAGCTTCCCGGCCAAGGAGAACGCGGTCGCCACGCTGGGAGTCATCTTTGGGAGCGAGGCAGGGGCGGGTCTGGCGCAGACCCTGGTGGCGAGCTTCACCACGGCCTCAGCGCTCTCCTTCCTGGTGACGACCATGCTGTTCATCCCGTGCATGGCCACCGTGGCGGTGATCCGGCAGGAGACACAGTCCTGGGCGTGGACGCTGCTGGATATTGCGCTGTTCCTGCTGATCTCGTTCGCGGGCGGAGCGGCGGCCTATCACATCGCGCTGGCGCTGGGGATATAAAGATGCTGGAGCAACTGGTCAAGGAGATACGGGCAGGGGGCACGCTGGAGGTCAATTCGCTGGCGAAGCGTCTTCATACCACGCCGCAGGTGATCGCGGCCATGATCGACCACTTGCAGCGCAGCGGACTGATCTCGGCTTACATCAACTGCGGAGAGGGCTGCAAGGGATGCGGCCTGACAGAGACCTGCCATTCGCAGGCGGGGCCGACCGTGAGGCTGTGGCAGAGCAAGCCATGACCCCCGGGATCGAACGGGTTTGCGTCCGGGGCCGGTCCGTTGGGTACGCCTTATTTCACAAAAACAAACGGCTCATCCACCGCTTTTTCATAGAGGCTGAAGGTGGGATTTCCGCGGGCATCCATTTCAAACAGGATCGCCCATTGAGCGAGAGTCACCCAGGGGGGATCATAGAGGCCAAAGAGCATTTCGTTCGGTCCTGACAATTGGCGCAATTCACTGGTCAACCCGGCTGTGAACAGCATCAGCCGGCCCGCCTGCATGCTGAAAGTGATCTCGCCCAATTCGGGGTTGTGGTAGGTGCCCAGATAGGGTGTGAGAGCTTCAAGGTCCAATTCCGGAAGGAACATTTCATTGAAAGCGGCGATATCCTCGCGGCGGGCGGCCTGAGCGCTGCGGAAGACCGACTCGTACCGGGATGGCAATCCGAAGGCAATTTCAAACAGGCGATAACGGATGGCATGGACGAGATCACCGGCGCTTTCCGCATTGGTCAAGATCACGACGCCCAGGCCCGCGCTCGGAAGGAATGCGAGATCGGCGGAGAAGCCCATGCTGTTCCCACTGTGCTCGATGAGCCGCATCCCATGATAATCGTCGATGAACCAGCCCAGACCGTAAGAGCTGCCTCCCTTTTCGATCAGGACCTGAGGCTCCCAGGTGCGGCTTAAATTCTCCGTGGTGACGATCCGCTTTCCATCCGGGGCGAGGCCCTGATTCAATTCAGTGATCAGCAGGCGCGACATATCGTCCGTGTTCGACCAGAGGCCTCCCGCCGGGAGGACGGAAGAGACGAACTTTTCCGCCGACAGGTCGAGAGGTACATAAACGCCCCGCAGGTCAAGCCCATGAGGCAGGGCGTAGTTGCCGCTGGCCTGCACCTCCTCGACGGAGAAAGTGGAAGCGGTCATTCCAATGGGATCGAGGACCCGCGCCTGCATGGCGGAGATATATTGCTTGCCGAGAGGCTCACCCGGACTGAAGGCGGCGCGGGCGGCGAGGTAGCCACCGGCAGCGACCATCTGGTTGCTGTAGTTGAACTGCTCTCCAAGCCCGGAGACAGGGGCTATGGCATTGAGGGATTGGATCAAGTCCTCGGCAGTGCTCATCCCGGAGAGAAATAACGGCGAGTCCAAGGAGGGCATCCCCGAGCAGGCGCACACCAGGTGCCGGATGGTGAGCTTGCCGGTCAGGGCCGGGTCGCCGACCGAGAACGTGGGCAGGACCAACCGCACCGGAGTATCCCAGGTCATGCGACCATCATCCACCACGGTTGCCATCATCAGGGTGGTCAAGGGCTTGGTGCTGGAGGCGATCATCATCAGGGTCTGGGGCGTCACCGGCTCGCCAGTCCCGAGATCACGGACCCCAAAGCCCTGGTTGAACACCACCTCACCGTTCTGGACCACGGCAATGGAGAGCCCGGGGACCCCGGCCCATTGCATGGTCTCAGCGATATAGGTTTGGAACTCGGCCAGCCGGGCCTCATCCAATTTCGCCGGGGCATCGGGGAAGAAAGGCGTAGGCTCAAGTGTGGGGGGTGGCAGTGCAGTAGGCGCAGGACCGCAGGCTGCCAGCAGGACCAGGGTGAGGACTAAGAAAAGGAGAGATTTTGATCTTCTCATGGCATTTCAGGTGACGGATCTGGTGCGCGATCAGAAGAATCGCGCTTTTTCTCCCATAGAATACACCCTCTTTTAAATTTCATTCCCCCTCACCGGTAGAGTAAGAACCTGGTCAGGTGGACAGGGAGGTG
>CAZSPX010000084.1:0-11201 GCA_964608885.1 uncultured Anaerolineaceae bacterium
GGAAACTGTCCGCACGACCGCGCCGCTCATGCCGCGTTTTTCGACGAGATATTTCAGCGACAGAGCCATGATCTTGTGCGGGTCCACGAAATTGCCGCGCTCGTCCATCGCGCCGATGCGGTCGGCGTCGCCATCGGTGACCAGGCCGAAGTTCCCCATGCCCGAGCTGACCGCCGAGGACAGCGCGCCCAGGTACTTGCCGATCGGCTCGGGGTGCACGCCGCCGAAGCCGGGGTTCATCTCGCCGCGGATCTCGGCGATCTCGCAGCCGGTGCCCTGCAGGAAGGACTTGATGACGCCGCGGCCTGAGCCGTACATGGCGTCCACCACGAAACGCTGCGGGTTTTCTGCGATCACATCGGTCTTGATCAGGGTGCGCAGGTGGTCAAAATAGGCGGGCAGGGGGTTGAACTTCTGGATCAGGCCGGCCTCGCGGGCCCGGGCATAATCCATCAGGTTGGGGCCGCGCGCCTGTCGCTCGTTGTCGTAGATATACACCTCCACGCGCCGGCACTGCTCCGAGAGGGCTGAGCCGCCAAAGGAGCCTTTGAGCTTGACGCCGTTATAGCGCGGGGCGTTGTGCGAGGCCGTGATCATCACACCGGCGATGGCGTGCTGGTGCTTCACCGAGAATGAGATCGCGGGCGTGGGCGCATCCGACTGCGCCAGCAGGACGGTAAAGCCGTTGGCGGCCAGGACGCGCGCCACCTCGCCGGCAAAGCGGTCTGAGAGGAAGCGGGTATCGAATCCCACCACGATCTTCTTCGGGTCGGGCTTCTCCCCTCCGTTTCCGGATTTGTCCCAATGCTCCGAGGCCACCGAATCGGCGATGGCCTGGGCGACGATGCGCAGGTTGTCGAAGGTGAAAGTATCCGAGATGACGGCCCGCCAGCCGTCGGTTCCAAAATGAATGGGCATCTTGCTCCTCTGGCAGGAAAGTGATGAAAGTTGGCCCGCCTTGTGTACTCTTAAGGTCTTGCGGGGCAAAGGTAGGGGCGATTCATGAATCGCCCCCACGGAGTAGGCATTCTTACGGAGTGGGCGTGGACGTCCTCGTCGGTGTGGCCGAAGGCTGCCAGTCCACGATGGGGGTGGAGGTGATGAGCACGGACTGGAGGATCCAGCCTTCCAGCCGCTGGCCGTTGCGTGTGGCGATCACGTGCGCCCAGAAGGTCGCGCTCACTTCCTGGATCTCGGGCAGCACCTCGACCACTGTGCCGTTGTCGAGGGTGGCCATGTATGCGCCGTTTGGGGTCTTTCGCAGGTTCACGCCTCCGCCCGTGTCCGAGCTGATGCGGGCATAGACGGGTGTGGGCTCGATGGTGAGCGTGATGGTGGGGGTCTCGGTGGTGGGCAGCGTCACCGCCAGTGTGAGCCGGGTGGGAGTGGCGGTCAGGAGGCGCGGCGTGGAGGTGGCTTTGGGAAGCGGTTTGAGCGTGGGGGAGAGGGCAGCCGCCTGCACCTGCGCAGTGGGAGGCCGTGCCGTGAGGGTGGCGGTGGAGGGCAGGATCGCGGCCTGGGCGCGCTCCCCGAGGCCGGGGGCCATCAGGAGAACGACCAGGGCCAGCATCCCCAGCACAGAGGCGCCGCTCAGGGCCCAGCCGGCCGCCACCGGGCGGAATTTCATCGCGAAGAGGGTCAGCAGGCCGGCCAGCGTGGCAACCGCCAGGTGGACGCCAAAGACCAGCAGGCCTCTGGGCCACATGCCCTCCACGCCGCTCCCCAGGCCGAAACCGGCCGCGCTGATGGGCGTGAACAGCGAGTAAGCCAGCATGACGCTCGGCAGGAAGGGCTTTTCCTCGGAGCGCACAAAGGAGATCACCAGCAGGACCGCCCCCAGCGCCAGCACGACCAGCCAGGCGACCCACAGCTGGCTGTGGAAGAAGGCGTTATTGAAGGTCAAAGGCCCGAAGGCGCGCGAGGCAAACCCTGAAAGCAGGCCGCTGAGGAACACCAGCACCGCTGTGATCAGGGTGGCGACCAGCGTTTCGAAAAAGAAGCGGATCGAGCCCGTGACGATCGCCAGCAGGATTCCGACCCAGGGGGTCATCAGCGGGGCCAGCAGGACGCCGAAAAGCAGCACCGGCGGTGAATCCAGCAGGAAGCCCAGCCCCAGGACCGCGCCGGATAAGACCGCAAAGATGAAGAACTCATAGGAGGGGTAGGCCCGGCGCGCCAGGGCGATCATCAGCGCGTTGCGGCCCTCCGTGGTGGAGGGGATCATCTGCCTTCGGGCGCGCCGCCGCCGCGCTGCGGAGGGGCTTCCCGGGTTCTGGGGAGGAGGGGTGGGTGTGTCGGATGTGTTCATTTTCGCAGTGTGGCGATGATCCGCAAGGGTTTGTCGAGCAGGTCAAGTGCTGCCATGATATCGGGCACAACAATATCCGCCGCCAGGAGGGTCTCGACCGCCGCGCCTTCACGGGACATCACGCAGATGCCCAGAGCGGCTTCCTTGAGCATGGCCGCGTCGTTGGCACCCTGGCCCACCGCGGCCACCTTCTGCGCGCCCAGGCTGCGGACGAAGGCTGCTTTTTGCAGGGCCTCGTCCCCCGGCTCCAGCCGCGCCGCGCTGAGCGAAAGCTGCCCATCGATCAGCGCCTGGCGCCCATGCGTATCCGCGGTGATCATGTGCACAGAGACCCGGTCGCGCAGGGCGGCGATGCGTTTGGCGAGCCCCTCGATCAACTGGCCATCCACTGCCAGCGTGCCGTTCACATCTGTGACAAGATGCTCGATGGCCAGCGCCTCGCGGCCGGGGATGCTCAGCTCGATCATGCTCGTATTATAACCGAGCCATAGGTGTCATTGCGAAGCAGTGGAATGTCATTGCGAGGAGTGAGACGCTCTGCATAGCGGAGCGTCGAGCGACGTGGCAATCTCCCCATCTACTCCCATCCCCTCGTTGACACCTCGCCTCTTTCGGGTATAATACCGTGCGCACGGCTGGCCCCGTAGCTCAATGGCAGAGCAGTTGCCTCTTAAGCAATTTGTTGGGCGTTCGACCCGCCCCGGGGTCACTTGAGCAGCTCATTTCCACAAGGAATGGGCTGTTTTGATTTAAAATCAGACTACCAGATAGAATTCAGGTGGAGCGGAAAAGACCCATGAAAAACTGCAATCACTGTGGTCAATATCTGCCTGATGAGGCTTTCAATTGGCGCTATCGATCCCTTGGCATCCGTCATAAGACCTGCCGGGAATGCCAAAGGCGATTCCGTAGGGATTGGTATGCAGGTCACAAAGAAACCCATCTGGCAAATGTTCAGGCCCGAAAAGTCGAAGCTCGGAAAGCAGCCCGGGCATTCGTTCTTAATTACCTTTCCACCCATCCATGCAATCAATGTGGTGAATCTGATCCTGTTGTCCTGGAATTCCACCACTTATCTGGTAAGGACAAGGAAATTAGCGTAATGATTACTGGGGGTTATCCAATTCATACCATTCAGGCAGAAATTGATCACTGTATTGTTCTCTGTGCCAATTGCCATAGAAAAATAACCTGTAGGGAACAGGGCTGGTTTAGAAGCGGCAACTAGGGTCAGGTTGCGTAGGAAAACAGCTCCGGGTGGGCGGTTTTTTTATATAGGCCTTCAGAACTGATTTGAAGTTCCCTCTTCCCCTCTTGACAAATTAGAACAATTGTTCTATACTGCCCCTGTCTCACCGCCTCCCGGGCCCGGTATGTATGCATCCTGTAATCATTCCGCCTCTCAAAAGCTCCTTGTCCACCCGTCGCCTCCGCTGCGGCCCGTGTTCCATGATCCGCTCCCGGCATTCGTTTCATGAAAACGCGAAAAAATCTACCCTTTATTCTCTGCCTCTCTGCCTCCCCCCGTACTTTTGCCCTGATAACGCCGCCCTGCCCGCCTCGTTAAATGGGATGGGAGAAATTCAACCCTCATCCCTGGCCCGTTATCTAAAAAGACAGGACTTTATCTATGCCTCGAAGAAGGATTACTTCAACGCATCCCGATTACGAAAAGCTGAACGGATTGTTCAATGACCTCAGCATTGCCACCAACCCGCAGATGTTCTTTGCAGGGGAGGAATATGTGGACGCCTCCACCGGCCTGCTCGTGGCCCGCCCCTACTGGGATATCCCCGAGGTCGAACGGCTCGCGATCATTGAGAAGATCAAAGGCCTCATCGATGACGAGCTGCAGTGCGGGCGCTTCGCGGACTGGATCGACCAGAACCCCTTATTCGACAGGCCGTTATAACCATCCGAAAGAACACGACCATTTTTTGAGACCGCGGCGCTCATGTGCTGCGGTCTTCGATCTCCCAGGCATGGTCAAGCACGTGCCAGGCCGTCCGCCGGACGAAGTAGCGCGGGGTCCAGAAGACCCCTCCGCGGGGACCTTCGGAGCGCAGGTTGCCGGTTGCGGCGGCATCCAGCGCGCCCAGGATGGCCTGCCGGGTTTGGTCCAGCCGGGTCTCCAGGTGGTCGCGCTCGCTGAGCCTCAGCTTCCAGCCGATCTTGGCGAGATAACTCTGGTCGGAGCCCAGGAGATGTTCAGCCATCGCACCCACCTCCCGGCCCCCGCCGCGCGGACCCTTGCGCAACTCCCGGCCTGTGGCAAGCCTCCGGGCGCGGTCGAAGGCCAGCCAGTAGGCTCGCAGGAGATGCTGGAAACGCTCCACTTCCTCTTTGCTGACCGGCTCGGAATCCCTGGCGGGCGGGATGGCGGGCGCGCCGAAATCGGTGGTGGCATTACCCTCCAGCCGCTCGGCGACCAGGAAGACCGAAAGCACTTCGGGAGGCTCGAACTCCATATGGGCCTGCCTGAGGAGGCGCTCGAAGCGCGGGGCGTAATCGAAAAGCGCCTGGAGGGCCGAGGCCTCATCCTGGCCGCTGCGGCACCAGCCGGGCCATTCCAGGGCGCCGGCAAAGGTCCGTTTGGAGGCGGCCTCGAGATAGACAGGGATCTTTTTTACCCGCGATTGCATCGGCTCCTCCTCCCGGCTCAGAACAGGCTGGGCTGCCCGGGCTCCCCATCCTCCTGGCTGCCCTTCCACCCGTATTTCTTCATGTCCACCCGGTCCTTGATGAACTCGATCCCCTCCTCTTCCAGGAGCAGGCGCTGGCGCGAGGCGCCGGGGCGCTCGCTGATCTTCCCCTGTGAGTTGATCACCCTCTGCCAGGGAACGTCATCCGGGCAGGCGGCCATCGCGCCTCCCACCCAGCGCGGCGCAAATGCTTTGTAGGCTTCGAAGTCCACGCCCTCCGGCGGCGGGAGCATCAGGGCGATCTGGCCGTAGCTGGCCACGCGCCCGCGCGGGATCTGGCGCACGAGCTGCCAGACCATCTCGTAGTAGGCCTGCTGGTTGGGGGGCGAGGTATATTGCATGCTCACTCCGCAAACTTACCGCCCTCGACGCGCTTGTCGGTCAGGCGGCGCTCGGAGTCGAAATGGAACTCCGCCTCGACGCGCTGAAAGCAGCGCCCGCTGCCCATCAATACCTTGCGGGCATGGTAGCCCTCGCCTTCGTCATCGGCGCTCAGATCGTTGGCGAGGTTCACGCGGCCTTCGATCACCTCGCCGCAGCGGCTGCAGGTCACGCTGAAGGTGTAGAAGTTCGACTTCGAAGGGGCAGGGGTTCCCTGCAGGAGTCTCTTGAACAGGCTCATGATCTACTCCGTCTATCGATCGATCACTCCATTAAGATTTCGTCCACCCGGCGCAGCTCCTCCTCGCTGAACTCGAGGGTATCAAGCGCGGCAAGATTATCCTCCAGCTGCCGGACGCTGCTGGCCCCGATCAGCGCAGAGGTAACCTCGGGCTTGCGCAGGATCCAGGCCAGCGCCATCTGCGCCAGGGACTGTCCGCGCTCTTGGGCAAGCTCGTTCAGGCGCCTGGCGCGCGGCAGGTTTTTCTCCACATCGCTGGGCGTCAGCCAGACGCGCTCGGTCTTGGTGGCGCGGGCGCCTTCCGGGATCCCTTTCAGGTAGCGATCGGTGAGCTGCCCCTGGGCCAGGGGCGAATAGGCGATGCAGCCGATGCCATCCTCCGAGAGGACATCCAACAGGCCCTCCTCCACCCAGCGGTTGAACATGTTATAGGCCGGCTGGTGGATCAGGCAGGGGGTGCCCAGCTCGCGCAGGATGCGCGCGGCCTCGCGGGTCTGGACCGGGTTGTAGCTGGAGATGCCTACGTACAGCGCTTTCCCCTGGCGCACCGCCGAATCCAGTGCGCCCATCGTCTCCTCGAGAGGCGTGTCCGGGTCGGGGCGGTGGCTGTAGAAGATGTCCACGTAGTCCAGCCCCATGCGTTTCAGCGAGCCGTCCAGGCTGGCCAGCAGGTATTTGCGCGAGCCCCATTCACCGTAGGGCCCGGGCCACATGTCATACCCGGCCTTGGTGGAGATGATCAATTCATCCCGGTAGGGATGGAAGTCCTGCCGGAAGAGGGTGCCGAAGTTCTCCTCGGCCGAGCCGGGGGGCGGACCGTAATTATTGGCAAGGTCGAAATGGGTCACGCCGAGGTCAAAGGCGCGGCGGGCAATGAGACGGCCGTTCTCCAGCGGGTCCAGCCCGCCGAAGTTGTACCACCACCCGAGCGAGATGGCCGGCAGCTTCAGCCCGCTGCGGCCCACGCGCTTGTAGATCATGCTGTCGTAACGTTCCTGTGCGGCAAGGTATGGCATGGATTTCCTCTCCCGATGCGAAGCAGTCTAGAATTTCCACTTCTTCAAGGCTTCGACCGCCTTGTAGTGTGTGAGGTCCAGTTGGAGGGGTGTGATGGAAACACAGCCGGCGTTCAGGGCTCCGAAGTCGGTGCCCTCTTCGATCACGCCGGTGGGCGCTTCGCCGCCGATCCAGTAATAGGGGCGGCCGCGCGGGTCCAGACGCGAGTCCAGCTCGTCGCGATACACGCGCAGTCCCTGGCGGGTGATCGCAAATCCCTTTAGCTCATCCTTCGGCAGGTAAGGGACATTGACGTTCAAGATCACGCCCTGCGGCAGGCCGGATTTGAGCACCTGCCGGGCGATACGCCGGGCAACCACGGAGGATGTGGAATAATCCAATATTTCTTTGAAGCCCGAAGGGGAGTCCAGGGAGACCGCGATCCCCGGGACGCCGTCAATGACGGCTTCCATGGCCGCTGTGACCGTGCCGGAGTAGGTGACATCATGCCCGATATTGGCGTTGGGGTTGATGCCAGAGACCACTAGATCGATCTTCTCCTCGATGAGACCGAGCAGGGGCAGCGCCACGCAATCTGAAGGTGCGCCATCTGACGTAAACGCCGGGGAGCCGTCGGCCAGGGTCGTCTCACGCACGCGCAGGGGTCGGTCCATTGTCTTGACGTGCCCGGATGCGGACCAGTTGCGGTCAGGTGCAAAGACGGTCACGCTGCCCAGTTTGCGCATCTCGCGTGCCAGTGCCAGGAGCCCGGGGGCCTGGACGCCGTCATCATTGGTTACAAGGATATGAGGCATGGAGGGTCTCGGTTTGTGAATGGGAGAGAAAGCGGTCTCAAAGGATTATAACGCCTCGGATTGTATAATGTCTCCATGCGATTCCGCCTCCTGTGGCTGGCGCTCTTCCTTCTGTTCCTTGTGGGCTGCGCCTCCTCTTCGCTACCAACCCTGCGCCCGGAGGAGTCTGCCCTGTATGTGTACAGCCCGGAGAAGGGCGCTCTCCTGCAGATGGCAGCGGATCTTTCCAATGTGGAACGGGAGATCCATCTGAGCCTGCCGCCTTGCGAGCTGTCCCGCCTCTTTCCCGCTCCAGGAGGGCAAAGGCTTGCGGCTGAGATGGCCTGCCCGAACGGGCCCCAGGCGCTGCTCATTGATCCCAAAAATGGGACGGTAAGGAGCTTCCTTGCGGATCCAGAAATGGACAGCCACTTCCTTGCCTGGTCAGCGGATGGGAGGACGGCCTACCTTCGGGTCAATGCGCTGGCCGCGCCCCGCATCCTGGCTGTGGAGGTCTCCTCCCTGCGCGCGCGGGGGCTTGTGCTGGACGCGTATACCTACGACCTCTCTGCCCGGCCGGGAGGCAGGCAGATCCTCTTCAGCGTATCGCGCGGGCTGGGGCTGGGCTCGGAGATGCAGGCGGCTCAGCCCAACGGAGGAAACCCCCGGCCCTTGCTGCGGGACTCTCAGAACATCCTCGCCCTTGCTCAGTGGTCGCCGGATGGACAATCCATCGCGTTCATCAAGATCCCCGATTCGCAGGTCCCCTACAGCGTTGGAGAGCTGTGGGTGATGGAAGCGGAGGGCGGAGACCCGCGCAAGCTGGCGGATGCGGATGCGGGCCATGGGTTTGCCGCGGCCTGGTCACCGGAGGGAGGGCGGCTGGCCTTTGTGACCCGGACTAACCCTCAGGAAACCCGGGCCGACCAGTCCGTGGAGGCGTTGGTGAGCAACATCCATATCGTGGAGCCTGCCTCCGGAGCGCTCAGGCAGGTAACTTCTCACGAAGCCGGGCGCACCGGTGCGCCGGTCTGGTCGCCGGACGGAAACACTTTGAGCTTTGAATACGTCCTGAATGGTAGAATGGAAGTGCAGATTGCAGACCTGACCTCCGGCACGCAGGCCGTTATCCATACCATCGATGCGGTTTGCTGCCCGGTCTGGATGCGGAAATGAGGCAATCATGCGAGGCGCGTTCCTTGTCACCGGCATTTTAGCGATGTTGCTCACTGGCTGCGGGGCCCCCGCCTCCACTCCTTTTGTAGTGGAGCCTCAGAATGGGGTCCAGAACACGGCGACCCCGCTGCCGCTGACTGCCACGGCCTCGAACACCCCTGCACCCACGCCCACCGTGCCTACCTCCACGCCGGCTCCCACTGCCACAGAGACCCTGCTTCCCCCGCTCGAGCTGCCCACACTGGCTGTCAACCCGCCCGCGCTGGCGGTCTGGGATGGAACCCCCACCTACCTGGCGGATTCCCAGCCGGGTTATGCCTTCCGGGTAAGCTATGATCCAGAACTGTGGGGATTGGTCACAGACCCGCTCGGCCAGCCAGCCCTGGGACATCGCAGCATACCCTACTGCACCATCACGCCCACGGAGGGACGCGGCATGCCCCCGTCGGTGCGCATTGAGCATGAGGTCATCTATCCTGCGGACCTCTCGATCGACGTGGGCAGCGCCTATCAGGACAATGTGCTTACGTTCGTCACGTACCAGGTGAGTGACCGCACAATCCTGACCGGCTTCGTGGTCAACTTCCAGGAACAGAGCGAGGCCTGTCTCGCTGATGCGCTGGCGGTCCTCAGCACGCTTCGCTCGGTGCTGGCCTCACAGGCGACTCCCAGGCCTTAGGTTTAAGGACCCGCGAGGAACACTTGCCCCACTCCGCGAGACGCATTCTCTCCGCCGCCCTCTTTATCGTCGCCCTGTTTCTTGGCGCGACCGCCGCGGGTGCAGATTCCGAAAGCTCGCCTCAGCAGGCAGTGACTCCCTTTCTTTATCCGCCTTATCCGGGCAGCGCCTCGCAGAACTCGATTTTCGATCATACCTCCCCGAACTACACGGATACGGATAAGCGCATCGTTGCTTTTGGCGGGGTCGAGGCACGCAAGTCCTGCCCGTCGCCGGCGCCTCCGGGGACGCCTCCGCCGGGCGGTATCTGTGATGCCGGTTACGGCGCCTATTGGTCCTACAGCGTCGGAGACTATGTGGCCTATAACGGGCATGACGGCATCGATTATGGCATCTCGTACCGGCCTGTCTATTCCGCCGCGGACGCCGACCGTGTGGAGTATGCCGGGTGGTGGGACCCCCAGAACCACAGCTCGAACCTGGGCATCTATGTGCGCCTGCACCATCCCAATGGCTACCGGACGCATTACGGGCACATGAGCTCGGTGGCCGTCCAGACCTGCCCGTCAAACTGCCCCTTCCTGCCGCACGGGGAGGTCCTGGGCATCAGCGGAACGACCGGCAACTCGACCGGCCCGCACTTGCATCTTCAGGTGCTGAATCCATCCAATCGCGCCGTGGATCCCTATGGGTGGGCGGGCAGCGGCACCGATCCATGGCCCTATAACCAACCTGAGTCGCTGTGGGTGAACCTGCCGGCTCTTGTTTATTATGGAGGCCGAATCCTGCCCACGGGCGATCCGCTGGCGAACCCGCCTCCTGTACAGGGGGGTGTGGTCATTGACGACAGCTCCTCCGGTTTTGATGAGACCCCTGCCAGCTGCTGGACGCCAGCCACCTCGGGCAGCGCCACCAACGCCACCCTGCGTTATACCAAACCGCTGACAGGCGCCCCCACCTGCACAGCCACCTGGGATTTCCCCGCCTCCAGCGGGACGGGCCTGTACTCCGTCTATATCCGCATCCCGGCGGTGCACGGGACCACGCAGGGCGCGCTGTACATCATCCACCATGCCGGAAGGGATGACCAGGTGGTGATCAACCAGCAGGTCTTCCCGAACAACTTCTATGTTTCGGATGGCTGGGTGTACGTGGGCAAGTACCACTTCGACAGCGATGGAAGCGAATATGTCCGGCTCAACAACCGCACGCAGGACCAGCCGGATATGATCGCAAGTCTGGAGGTCGCCGTCGACTCGGTGCGCTTCGTATTCCAGGGTAACGTGACGCCCACGCCGCCGCAGGTCATCACCTCCACTGCCTCACCCACGCGCACCCCGAGCCGCACCCCCACGAACACCTTCACTCCCACGGTCAGCCGCACGCCGACCGCCAGCCGCACCTCCACCGTCACACGCACGCCCACGATCACGCGCACACCCACCATCACGCGTACACCGACCAATACCCGGACACCGACGTTGACGCGCACCTCCACTTCCACCCGAACGCCCAGCCGCACTCCCACCGCGACGCGGACCCCGGCAGCCACACGAACGCCGCTGTACTACAAGATCAAGGTGTACTTCTTCAACAAGCTCGCGACGCAGCCGCCTTTTGAGATCGCCGGCCAGCGCTGGGCGAAGTCCTCGGCAGTGCTTACCTCCACGCTGGATGAATACTTCAAGGGGCCGGGCGCCTATGAGAAGACCTACTATGGATACGCGGGCATTTACAACGGGTTCACCGGATACAGTGCACTCGACCTGCGGGATGGGATCGCGCATGTATATCTTAAGGGTCTCTGTGCAGCCAGCGGCTCGGATTACACCATCGCGGATCTGATCGCATTCAACCTGAAACAATATCCCGAGGTCAGGTTCGTGAAGATTTTCGACCAGAACGGCGGCACGCTCAACCCGGC
>CAZSPX010000085.1:0-11187 GCA_964608885.1 uncultured Anaerolineaceae bacterium
ATTGTGGGCATGCCCGCCGCGCTGCTGCTCATCGGCAAGAACGCCACCGTGACGGTGTGCCACTCGCGCACGAAGGACATCGCCTCGGTGGTGCGCAACGCGGACATCCTGATCGCGGCCATCGGCAAGACCGAGTTCGTGCGCGGCGACTGGATCAAGCCGGGCGCGGCGGTCATTGACGTGGGCATCAACGGCGTCCCGGTGCTCAACCCGGATGGCACGCCCGCCATCAGCGAGAAGACCGGCAAGCCCAGGCAGAAGCTGGTGGGCGACGTGAACTTCAACGAGGCCAAGGAAGTGGCCGGGTGCATCACCCCGGTCCCGGGCGGGGTGGGCCCCATGACCATCGCCATGCTGATGAAGAACACGTTGCGGGCCGCGGAGATCCAGGACCCGCAGTAACGACTTCAGTCGTTCACGCGGCTTCAGTCGTTGCCATGCCAACGGCTGAAGCCGAAGACCATCCAGTGTGCAGCATTGGCTTCGGGCGTGGAGAGCGGCTGAAGCCGCCACTACGGGCAGGTCGGGCAGCATGAAAAAGTTCCTTAAGTGGATCGCATTGATGGCCGCGGGCAGCCTTGTGCTGCTCGCGGCCCTGTTCATAAATGCCTGGTTCGCCAGCGAGGGGCGCCTCCACCGCATCTACCAGCTTCCCGAAGAGTCGGTCCCCATCCCCGCGGATGCAGGCTCGGTGGCGCGCGGAAAGCACATCTTCCAGTTCCGAGGCTGCCAGGCCTGTCACAGTGCGTGGGGCTATGTGGAAGTCCCCGGCGGGGAGGAGACGCACATGAACCTGCCCTCCGGGCAGATCCCCGAGATGGAGGGGCATGTCTATCTCGAGGACCCGGCCATCGGGCAGGTGAACGCCTCCAACCTGACCTCGGGGCAGGGGGGCAAGGCCGCGCAGTACGACGACAGCCTGTGGGTGCGCGCCATCCGCCGCGGGGTCCGTCCGGACGGCACGCCGCTGCTCTTCATGCCATCCACGGAGTTCTACTACCTGAGCGACGAGGACCTGGGCGCGGTGATCGCCTACATCAAGAACGCCCCGCCTGCGGATAACGTCCTGCCGTCCAGCTCGCTCTCGCTGACAGGGCGGCTCGTGATGACCTATGTCAAGGGGATCACCTTCATCCCGGCGGAGCTGATCCCGCAGGGAGAAGAGCGCCCGGCCGCGCCGGAGCGGGCCATCACGCCCGAATACGGCGAATATCTCACCTACTCCTGCAAGGTCTGCCACGGGCTGGGGATGTCGGGCGGGGCGATCCCGGGGTTCCCCTCCAGCTGGCCCCCGGCCCTCAACCTGACCTTCGGTCCCGGCTCGGCGCTGCCGCGCTGGGACGAGGCGGGCTTCATGAGCACGCTCCGCACCGGCAAGACGCCCGACGGGCGCGAGCTGCGCGCGGACTATATGCCGTGGAAGTCCTACCGCTACATGGACGACCTGGAGCTGAAAGCGGTGTGGGTCTATTTGCAGTCGCTGCCGGAGAGGGAGTACGGGAGCAGATAGTAGAGGATCAGTTATTGGATAAACAGATAATAGACTGCTGCTGGAGACCTTCGCTCCGCAGGCAGGGGGGATCACTACAGCCTGATAAAGCGCAAAACCAAAATTACGATCCCAAGCACTGCCAGTTCAGAAAGGATCCCGTAGCCGATCCGCTTCTTGATATCGGTGGTGTTGGTCACGTCCATCATCTGGCGCATCAACGGGAGGATCAGGTTTCCCGCTTGATGCAGCCCTATGACGAGCCACAGGGAACCAGTCTGGAATAAAGCATAGGCCAGGGTGAGCCCGAGGAAGGGGAGGTGGTACCAATCCGTGACCGGGCGGGTGAGCAGGCGCAGGATGTGATTGAGGGTGTAGACCAGCGCGCTGAAGAGCACGAACACCGCGAGCGGCGAGGCCTGCATGAAGCGCCACAGGTATCCGCGCGTGACCAGGTCTTCAGCGGCCGCGGCGGGGAAATTCGTGAGCAGGATCCATGCTAAGCCGCCTGCAAGCGCACGCAATGAAAAATGGGGGTTGGAGATTGTCCTCACACCCAGCCGGACGCCAATAGCCTCGAGGATGGCCTGGGCTGCAGCTCCCAACCCCAGGCCGAAGAGATAGTCCCTCCACCAGCCTCCATTCATACCCATTCCATAAGAGGCCAGCCCGTCATCTCCCTGCCAGCGGGCAACGAAATACGCGGCAGGGATCACAAGCAGATACAGCAGGAGGATGGAATAGGGTTTGCCGGGGAGCCGGATCAGGTCCTGTCCATTGGCCTCGGCAAGCTGGTAGAGCAGGAAGAGGAAGAGAAAACCGAGCAGGATGTTGAGGGGATGCATGGTTTTCCTTGATTCTACCCTTGAAACCAAAGCCACCTGACCCACGAAGGAACATATTCCCTCTCTTGACACATTCCTAACTTGATGCTATTATTAAATTAATAATAGTAGTAGTTTCGTCATACCGGAAGGAGCCTGCATGGTGGACTCTTCACAACTCACCCGTAAATTCCAGAAGGAGCTGAACGCCGGGATCGCCTCGCTGGTGCTGCTGAATGTGCTGGACCACAGCCCCGAGCCGATGTACGGGTACCAGATTGCCCGCCTGCTGGAAGACTACAGCGGCGGTGAACCCTTCATGAAGCAGGGCGCCCTCTACCCGGTGCTCCATTCGCTGGAGGCCAGCGGGCTGCTGGAGAGCCGCGTGGAGCCTTCCGTCTCCGGGCCGCCGCGGCGCTACTACCAGATCACACCGGAGGGGCGCGAGATCCTGGCCGAGTGGCGCAGGATCTGGGAGCAGATGCGCATGTTCGTGGACCATGCCAACCGAGGAGAATAAGAATGCAAACGATCGATCAATACTTACAGGAATTAAGGGCGGCCCTGAAGGGCAGCGATGCCGCCACGGTCCAGGATGCGCTTTCGGATGCGGAGGAGCACCTGCGCAGCGCGGTGGCGGGCCTGCGCGAATCCAGGCCCGAGATGACGGAGGCCGAGGCCGTCCAGGAGGCCATAGCGCAGTACGGCGCCTCCGCCGAGACTGCCGCGGCCTATGCAGAGATCGAGCGCCGCACGCCTCCCGGGATGTCCCGCAAGCGTGAATCCGAATCAGCCCTGCGCCGCTTTTTCGGCGTCTATGATGACCCCTCGGCCTGGGGCACGCTGCTCTATATGCTGATCTCGCTCGTGACCGGGACCTTCTTCTTCTCCTGGGTGGTGACGGGGTTCTCGCTCTCGCTGTCGCTGTCGCTCTTCGTCTTCGGCCTGCCGCTGGCGATCCTGTTCCTGCTTTCGGTGCGCGGGCTGGCCCTGCTGGAGGGCCGCCTGGTGGAGGCACTGCTGGGAGAGCGGATGCCGCGCCGCCCGCTCTTCTCCGACCGGGACATGAAGCTGCTGGACCGGCTCAAACTGCTGCTGACCGACCGGCATACCTGGCTGGCAATGGTCTACATGGTGATCCAGCTCGCCCTGGGTGTGGTCTATTTCACGCTGGTGGTCACGTTCTTTGCCCTCTCGCTCAGCCTGATGGCGCTGCCGGTCCTACAATCCATCTGGGTGGGAGGCATCCTCACCCTGGGGCATCGAACATACACGCTGCCAGTCTGGGCGTATCCGCTGGTGGTGCTGGCCGGCTTCCTGCTCTGGACCGTCTTCATGCACGTGGGGCGGGCGATCGGCCGCCTGCATCGCAGGTATGCCAAGGCGATGCTGGTGACGGAATAGTCGATGTCGCTGCGAGGGGATGCCGGTTCCAGAAGGAACCGGCATCCCCGAAGCAGCCCCCGTGTCGATAGCTGCGCTGTGTATGAGGGGTTGCCACGTCGACAGCCGATCCCTTCAGGATCGGCTGCACTCCTCGCAATGACACACTGAATGGGGGGTTGCTTCCTCGGCGTCCGGGATTGAAAAGCCCAGACGCACTCCTCGCAACGACATTACGGGATGACAAGCCGGTTATACGATCGCAGCACTTCCTGGAGGGCGGCGTGCGGAATGGCCTGCACGGTCAGCCCCGCGCGGCCGGTCATGGGTTCGGCGGCGACCAGGGCGTTGATGATGGCCTCCTCGGTGGCATGGACAGAGGCCGCGAAGAGGGGGTCCAGTTTCTCATTGGGGAGGGCGTGCAGGGTAAGGACCCCGCCATCCCCGGCAGGGGAGACCTCGCGGTTGGCGGTGGAGAATGCCAGGAAGATATCGCCACTGCCATTGCCGCCCAGGCTGCCGGTGCGCGCCATGCCCAGCGTGGCCCGGCGGGCGATGCGCTTGAGCTGGTGCGGAAGCAGGGGCGCGTCGGTGGCCAGGATAACGATGAGCGAGCCCTGCTCGGCGTAGGGGCTTTCGCCGTGCGTGAAGAAGGCGCCTTCCTTCAGGTGCTGGCCCACGGGCACGCCCGCGATGGTCAGGTGCTGGCGGCGGCCAAAGTTGGCCTGCACCAGCGCCGCGACGGTCCAGCCGCCCAACCCGGGAGGCAGGCGGCGCGAGGCCGTGCCGGTGCCGCCCTTGAACTCGTAGCAGATCATGCCCGTGCCGCCCCCCACGTTCCCCTCCGCGACCGGGCCGCCCTGCGCGGCGTCCAGCGCGAGGCGGACGTGGTCCTCGCGCACGTGGAAGCCGTTCATGTCATTCAGCCAGCCGTCGGCAGTCTCGGCTACCACCGGGCAGGACCACTTCTGGTAGAAGCTGTCGTTTCGGGCCTGCCAGGCGATGATGGCATCCCGCACGATCCCCACGGAGTGTGTGTTGGTGAGGCCGATGGGCCCTTCCAGCAGGCCGCCCTCTTCTAGCCAGGCCGCGCCGGTCATCTCGCCGTTGCCGTTGAAAGCGAAGGTTCCCGCAAAGACCGGTACATGGTCGGCGGCCCCGCGGGGGTGGATGACCGTCACGCCGGTGCGCGCCGAGTCGCCCTGGATGGCGGTCGCGAAGCCCACGGTCACCCCTTCGACATCGGTGATGGCGTTCAGCGGGCCGGGGGCGCCTTCGAAGGGGATGCCCAGGTCGCGGGCGCGGGGCTTCACCACTGCTTCTCCCGGATGAGCTTCACGAGCTGGGCGGCGATGCTTTCCATCACCACATCCGGGACGCCGTCCAGGGCGCGCGACTGGATGCGGGTGTCGATCCCGTCGTTGACGTAATCGATCACCACGAACTGCTCACCCGCCAGGGCGATCTCGGTGGAGAACCAGTCCAGGCGGCAGAGGTTGGCGATCTTGAGGGTATCGAGGCGCAGGCGGTCCAGCGAGTAGCGGCTCTCCTCCTCGGGCGTGACGATCCCGTAGATATGGGTGCGCGGGTCCCACCAGCAGGGATAGCACTCGCCGTGGGCGTAGAAGATGCGGAACCAGGCGGGGCGCCCATCCAGCAGGTGAGGCTGGATGGTGGCCTGTGCGAGGTACTTCTGGGAGGGGAAATCCATGCGCGCCTTGAGGATCTCCTGCCAGGTGGCGGCCCCCATGATGACGCCCTCGCCGCCGCCGCCGTTGGAGGGCTTGATGACGAACTGCCCGCCCAGCGGCGTGATATCGCGGGCCGCAATGACCGGCTCGTCAATGAAGGGCGGCAGGAGGATGGTGTAGGGGGTGTGCAGCCCGGCCTCGATCAGCTCGAGGTGCATGGTGGCCTTGTCCTCCGACCAGGCGGAGATCTCGGCGGGGTTGATGCGGCGGATGAAGTGCTCGCGCGCCCAGCGCGTGAGCGGTTCGAAGCGCCGGTCGCCCTGCGAGCGGTCCAGCAGCGCGCCGAGCGTCATCTCGCCGATGTAGAGGGCGGTGGTGGTCTCGAGCAGGGTCTGCGGTGTCACCTGGAGGAAGGTGACCTCCTCCGCCTGGCAGGCGCGTTCGACCATCTGCACGAAGTCGTTATCATATTCCCAGTACCAGGGCAGGCAGAGGTCGAAATGGCTCATAGGGTCATTATAGAGGACTGGCGCACCGGGGTCAATGTGATCAGCCGACAGGTCACTGCAAGGCTGCATGCTGCGCCCCCTTCCAGGCACGGGGGCAGGGGAGGCATGGGCACTTGCAGGCGGTGAGGACCTTTGGGGTCTGAATCCTTTGCGATAAAATCGAATGGATGGAGGTTATATGATCCCGGAGACGCTGCTCGAAGTCCGCACACACGAGGGGCCGGACTATATGCCCCTCATCGATCACCAATCCTGGCGCGTGGCGCTCATGAACCATACCCCCGAGCTGGCGCCGGAGCGCATCCACCGCATGCAGAAGCACACCGGGACCGACGAGGTCTTTGTGCTGCTGGCGGGGCGCTGCATCCTGTTCTTCGGCGGGGACGGGGAAGCGGTCGATTCCGTGCAGGCCGTGGACATGCAGCCCTATAAGCTGTACAACGTCAAGAAGGGGGTCTGGCACTCGCACACCTTCAGCGAAGAGGCGCGGGTGTTGATCGTGGAGAACCGCGATACGGTGGAGGCCAATTCGCCGTTTGCCCCGCTCAACACGGAGCAGCGCGCGCAGGTGGTGAAGCTTACACAGGAGTTGTGGGGGTAGAACCTACCCCCAGAGAAAGCCCGCCGCGAAGCAGGCGGTCATCACCAGGAGCAGGGCAGGGAAATGCTTAAGCAGGGTCTCGCGGGGAAGTGAAGGCAGCCCGGCCTTGAGGAAGAAGAGCAGCAGCCCGGCGCTGCCGATCAGCCCGCCGCCCAGGCCCACCAGGGCAAAGGCCGGGCGCGCCGCGCCGCTGTACGCGGCATACAGGGGGAGCAGGAAGATGACCAATCCCGCCATTCCATGCACGATCGTGAGGACCACCGTCTGGGCCAGGCGGCTGACGTTCAGGGAGCGCGTGAAAGCGACCGCGAGAAGACCCAGCCCCGCGAAGACCGCAAAGGGAACCCGCCATGCGGGCAGGTGATCCCAGATCAGGCCGAGGCCCAGGCTGAGGGGGATGATCGTCGCGATGATGACCACCACGGCCGAGTCGAGCGCCTCGAACCCCAGGATGATGAGCATGAGGGCGGCCACGAGCAGGACGCCGAAGGCCACCGTGTAGGCCCAGATGGCCTGGCGCGAGAGTTGGTCAATTCCCACCACGATCTGCCAGGCGGCCAGCAGCACCGCGCCCAGGAGGAACAGGCGATCGAGGGCGCTCATCTTCATGTCACAACCCCCGCGCGGCCAGGATGATCATGGAGGCCAGCATATAGATGGAAGCGTACTTGAACAGGCCGAAGTTGACCCGCTCCGAGCTGACCCGGAACGTGGCGAAGGCCAGCAGGAGCAGCCCGGCGGTGAGGACGGCCATCAGCCGCAGCCAGCCCGCGCCGATCCCGATCAGCACACCGGCCCAGACGATGGCGGCGGCGGCCAGCACCGAGGAGAGGGCGATCATCAGGCGCGTGAACCCCTCGCCGTAGGCGGAAGGGAAGGTGGGCACGCCGGCCTCGGCGTAATCGCGCTGGAACTTGAGCGAGAAGGTCA
Source organism: uncultured Anaerolineaceae bacterium (assembly GCA_964608885.1). Lineage (GTDB taxonomy): Bacteria > Chloroflexota > Anaerolineae > Anaerolineales > Villigracilaceae > JACPVF01. The sequence continues at coordinate 7,428 of CAZSPX010000085.1, forward strand.
GGGTGTGCGTGGGGATCCAGAACAGGACGGAGAGCGCCAGCAGGATGCCGGTCAGCTCGATGCGGCCCAATCCCAGGGCGTGGCCCGAGAGGATGGGCATGGCCCCCGAGATGCCGCCCCACAGGATGCTCCAGGCGGTGCGGCGCTTGAGCCACAGGGTATAGACCACCACGTCAAAGAACCAGCCCGCAAAGACCACCATCCCATAGAGCGGCTGGATGAGCAGGGCCGCGCCCACGCCCAGCAGGGAGATGACCAGCCCCACGCCCAGCACCTCGCCGCGGCCCAGCCTTCCGGAGGCCACCGGCCGCTTGTGCGTGCGCTTCATGCGCGCATCGATATCGTGGTCGTACCACATGTTGAGGATGGTGGAGCCGCTGATGGCAAGGAAGAGCGTAAGCGCCAACCCGGCAAGGGTGCCAGCGTGGAAGCGCGTGCCGGTGCTGAGGAACCCGGCGATCCCGGTGGCGAGCAGCAGCCCGGTCTGGGTGGATTTGATCAACGGCCAGTAAAGTCGCAGTCTTTCTGCGATGAACGACATGCAGGACTCCTGTAAACGGGATTATTCGAGCGGGTCGTGCAGACCGGCGTCGCGGCGCATCAGGTCTTCGGGGGTCTCGCGGCGCTGGATCAGGCGGCGGGAGCCGGCCTCCAGCCAGAGGACGGCGGGACGCGGCGTCCCATTGTAATTGCTGGACATGCTCAGGTGGTAGGCCCCGCTCATGGGCACCGCCAGCAGCTCGCCCGGTTCTATGGAGGGCAGGGGCAGGCCTTCGATGAGCACATCGCCGGATTCGCACAGCGGCCCGGCCACGTCCGCGCGGGAGGTGAGGGGGCGCTCCGTCCCGGTCACGGGGAGGGCTGTGTAGCGCGAGCCGTACATGGCGTGGCGCGGGTTGTCGGTCATGCCGCCGTCCACCAGCAGCCAGGTGCGGCCGCCCTCGCGCTTCACCGCGCCGACCCGGTAAAGGGCCACGCTGGCGCGGGCGATCAGGCTGCGGCCCGGCTCCAGGTGCAGGGAGGGCACCGGCAGGCTGCGCATGCAGCAGCCCTGCGTCACCGACTCCAGAACGAGGTGGACGTACTCCTCCAGGTCGGGCTGGGGCAGCTCGTCCTCGTGATAGGCCGCGCCCCAGCCTCCGCCAGGGCTGAAATGCCAGTCCCCGCTGAAGCCCGCCTTGTGCGCCAGCTCCAGGCCCAGCTCGATGGCCTCCGCGAGCGGGGACGGATCGCGAAAGTTGCTGCCCAGGTGAAAGTGCAGCCCGGTGAGCGGAAGCCCTTCCCGGCGGCACAGGGCCGCGGCCTCCAGGAATTCAGCGGGCGGCAGGCCGAACTTGCTTCCCGGCTGGCCGGTCTGCGTGTGGGGGTGATGGGTCTGCACGGCGGCGCCGGGGAGCAGCCTCAGCCAGAGATTCGGCAGCGGAGGCGGCAGGCGCCTGAGCCGTTCCAGCTCGTGGAGGTTGTCCACCACGATCGTCCCGGCGGCTTCGAGGGCGGCGTTCAGGTCTGCGGGGGATTTGTTGACCCCGTGCACCAGGATGCGTTCGCGCGGCACGCCCCCGGCCTGCGCCATGCGGATCTCGGTCTGCCCGGTGCAGTCCAGCCAGAGACCGCGGCTCTCGACCCACTCCGCGATGGCCCGGCACAGGTAGGCCTTGCCCGCGTAGGTGAGGCCGGCCGCGGGGCCTTCATAGAACTGGAGGGCCGAGGCGTAGCGCGCCGCGCTGGCGTCCATTGTCTCGCGGTCATAGAGGTAGAGCGGCGTGCCGAACTCCTCCGCCAGGGAGGCCAGGTCCAGCCCGGCCACCGTCAGGGAGCCGTCCCGGAGGCGGGTCGAATCGGGGAACAGCGCCAGCCGCTCCGCAACCTGGACCGGGGTGGAGGATTCGGTTTTCATGGGGATCGATGAGTGGGGGATCGAAGGCGGGCCGCCCCTCTCCGGCCCTGCGGTCATTCAGAGAAAAAGAGGTTCCACCAGACCTGCCATTTGGCCAGCGGGGTGGGAATGGGCGTAGGCTCCACGGTGACCAGGGGCTGGCTGCCCGGCTGGCCGACCGGCACCACGGCCTGGTCGCCCTCCTGGACGTAATGGCCCTCCGTCCGCGCCCAGTCATTGACCGCTTCGGTGGACCCGGCGAAGGCCACCTGCGTCTCGAGGGCGGAGCGGGTCTGCACGGCCTGGGTGGCCTGGGCCTGGCGTATGGAAGCCTGTTTATTGAGGGAGTTGAGCGTTTCCAGCCGGCGGTTGAAATCCACCACCATCAGCACGAGGACGATGACGGCGGCGACGATGAGCACGCGGCGGAGGGGGATGGGCAGGCTCGGCATGGCTGTATCTTACCCTTGTTTGAGACGCTTGACAAGCAGGGCCCTCCGGTAGTAACGACCGTAGTAACGACTTAAGTCGTTACTACTTAATAGAAGCCTTCGCCGCAGAGGTCGGGCCGGTCAAAGGCGGCCAGGGGATGATCAAGGAGACGCAGGGGGAGGCTGAACCCGCCGGGAATCATGCTGGCGTGTGTGGTGAAGCTCATGAAGCTGGAGGGGGAATCATCGGCGTAGGTGAGACCGCCCCCGCCGATGGCGCGCACCTGCCAGTAATAGGTCTGTGCGCAGGACAGGCCGCCCACGCGCACGCTGGTGGCAGGGCCGGTGGAGATCCAATCCCGGCAGGCATCGTCGCCGGTGGTGTCGATGCACAGCTCATAGTCCACCGCCCCGCGGGCTGCCCCCCAACTGAGGGTGAGGGTGGTGGGCAGGCCCCCGAAGCCCCCCGGGGGGGAAAGCTTGGTAAAGCCGCCCGGGGAAGGCCCGGGCGAGAACTCCCACCAGCGGCCGTCGTTCTCGCGCGAGTTCAGGTCGTTGTCCACGCCGCGGCTGACGATGTAAATGCTCTTCTGGGAGGGGTCGGCGCTGGAGGGGGCGTAGGCCACATCCGAGCGGATGTTGTTGTGGCGGCCCATCGCCGAGAGGTCATAGGCGCGCAGCAGCCGGCCGTCGAGGGTCACTTCACCCAGGTACTGCTCATTGACCTGGGTGCTGATGATGAACAGCGTCCCGCGGTCGGGGTTGTAGGCGATGCCCTCCAGGTCGTGGAAGCCGAGCGAGGCGGTATCCCAGTGTTTGACAGGCCCGTCATCCCCGCCGCCCAGCACGCCGTCCGGTCCAAGGTCGAAGGAATAGACCGTGTGGTCTGTGCCCCCGGCGATGAACAGCTGGTTTGCACCGTAGGCCACATCCTCCGTATCGGTCTGGAAATCCTTGGACTGGACCACGTCGTCGGGGGTGCAGTAGGTGTTGTCGGGTCCCAGGCTGACCTCGAAGACCTTGTCCTTGAAATCATCCGAGATATAGAGGCGGTTGTTGGAGGGGTTGATCGCCAGGCCGGTGGGCTCGTTGGACCAGCCCGAGCGGCCGAGGGTGGTGGTGCTGCACGTGGAAACGAGCGAACCGCCCAGCGTGGCGTCAAAGATGTTCACGCCGGTGAAGTAGCGCGGCATCTCGTCCACCTCGCTGTCCACCACCAGCATGCGCCCGGTCAGCGGCCAGTAATCGATGCCGGACGGATCGGGTGAGGAGGGATTCCAGTCAAGGTTGGAGGTCCCCACGGTCTTCAACAGCGTGAGGGGCAGGAGAAGCGTCCCGGGGGGCAGGTGCGCGAGCGGGAGGCCGCGTGCATACACGCGGGTTTTCAGCCCCGGCGCGAGCGCCAGGGCCAAAAGGACCGCGAAGCGGAGGACCCTCCAGCGGGAAGGCCTCC
>CAZSPX010000086.1:0-11103 GCA_964608885.1 uncultured Anaerolineaceae bacterium
CTGGGCGTTCAGGTCCATGGCTTCGCGGGCGATCTCGCGCAGGCGCCCTCCCAGGCGGCGCGCCGCCAGGATGAAGAGCGGCAGGATCAGCACGCTGACCAGCGTCAGGCGCCACTCCAGGGTGAGCATCACCGCCAGCACGGCGGCAGCCTGGATGATGTTGGTGAGGATGCCGACGATGGTGTTGCTGATGGCGTTCTGCGCGCCCACCACGTCGTTGTTTAGGCGGCTCATCAGCTCGCCCACCTTCGTGTTGGTGAAGAAGCGCAGCGACATACGCTGCAGGCGCGCGAAGAGCGAGGAGCGCAGGTCATAGATGACCCCCTCACCGACCCCGGCATTGAGGCGGCGCTGGATGACCGAGATGCCGCCGCTGAGGAGCGGGACCAGCAGCAGCGCCGAGGCCAGGATCACCAGCTGGCGGACATCCTTGGCGGGCAGCACCTTGTCGATCAGCTGCCGGAAGATGAGCGGCGTGAGCAGGCTCAAACCGGTGCTGGTCAAAATGGTGAGCAGCATGCCTCCGATCTGCCCCCAGTAAGGACGGGCATAGGCCAGGACGCGCAGCAGCAGGGCGCGCGTCACCTTGGGCTTCTGGTCTCCCGAACGCATGTAGTTGAACCAACCGTAACCGTGCATGACAGGGGACTCTCCTGATCTTTGAGTATTGATCCTGCGGCCAGAAAGGGCAGGACGATAACTATAAGACTGGAGCCCGGAAAGCGCAACTGCGCGAAGAGGCAGTCTTATGCAAATCCAATGGAAACATCCTGCGCGGAATAAGATGTCCCGGGCGGGATGTATTCAAAGATCAGAATGACGGACGCTATGGTATCAGGACCCGGCGGGCAACTGCTTGATGGATCCCGCCGCAGGCTGTCGGTGATGGCCGAGGCCCTGCCATCGGACGCCTCGATTGTTCCAAAGGCCACAAGACCTGATTTTGGCTGCTTTGATGCCCTGCACTCTTCAAGACTCTCATAATACCGGGTGAATTCATCCAATCGGATCATTGGCCAGGAGTTTAATGGCTTTTGGGAGCATTTCATTGAAAAAATGAGCCGAAGAACCTTAAATTTCCATGAGACTGTTTGCATAGCTGTAATGCCCGGATAACAAAGGTGAAAAGGCGGCTGCATACTTTGCGTCCTACAATGAAAGGGCGATCCACCAGTTCAACCGGGCATTCGCCGGCCTGCGGTCCGGGCGGCCCGGGAGAAAATGAATGGCCTCCAAGATCTCCCGCCCCTTCTCCACCATTGTCATCAGCCTGCTGCTGGTGCTGCTGGGAACCTTTGCGCCAGCCCGGCCGGTCTACGCATATGCCAGCGCGCCGGCCTTGCCAGACCTGAGCCGGTTTATTACCCGGCTCAAGGATGGCCACGCCCGCGAACTGCGCGGAATCTATATCCCGCTGGTGCTGGCGGCGCCCATCGTCCAACAGCCGCTCGGTCAGGCAGGATATGTGTCGGGCCGGCCGGGAATCCTGACCCAGTTCTCCCTGCCGTCAAAGTTCGATGCGACCGGCCTGCTGGCGCATAACTACCTTGCAGGGGCGCGCTTCTCCCTGTTGAAGCCCGGGCAGATCCTGTACCTGATCTACGGCGATGGGAGGGCGGCCCGCTTTGTGATCCGCGAAATCCAGGAATACCAGGCGCTGGACCCTCTCAGTGTGACCAGCAATTTCGTGAACCCGGACAGTGGGGAGTTCCTGACAGCCCGGGATCTGCTGGAGCACATCTACAACCGGCCCGGACAGCTCATCTTGCAGACCTGTATTGCCAGGGGAAATGAGCCTGCCTGGGGACGCCTGTTCATCCTTGCTGAACGGCTGCCCGCCCAGGCCCATTAACAGCTGATCTCATCACGGACGGCGCTCCGGGGGAGGGGCGCGTTTTTATTTTTGCGGCTTGAATTTCTAGAAAATATATTCTATAATGACTGCACACTCCGACTTCCCTGGATGATCAAGCTCTCCGACAACCGGAAAACGAGCCTTCAGGCACAGGCCCTTCTCAGCGCCAATGAGTTCCCCGGAGAGATAATTTTGGAAGAGGCTGTAAATGGAAACCACGATCAAATCACAGGATTTTCTTAACTCCACCCTGGCGCTCCTGGAGGAGACCTTCGACAAGACCCAGGGGATCTACCTTGACAGGGACACCTCCCTGTTCTGCACGCTGGATACGATCAATGCCGGGGAGGCTTCCATACCGGTGGGCGGGCAGTGTGCTTCGCTGGCCGCGCAAGTGGCACATGTGATCTTTTATCTGGAGGTGCTGGAGCGCTATGTCGTCCACCATGACACAAGCCCTGCGGATTGGGGGGAGGTCTGGCGTACGGTGGAAAAGGTCGACCCGGAGGAATGGCAGGCACTGACGGATAAGCTGCGCTTCACTTATGGGAGGATGAAGGAGATAATCCGCTCGCAGGCGGAGTGGAATGAGGATTCCATCGGGGGCGCCATGGCTCTGATCGTCCACAGCGCGTATCACCTGGGAGAGATCCGCCAGGCGCTGTGCATCCTGCAGCCAAACCGCTGACCGGGAGGCATGGAGAGGCCTGCACGTTCCCAATAACAATGAAGGCCGCCTTCAAGGCGGCCTTCTTCATTGCCGGGGATGGTTACAATAAAAGGGAATTACTGGATGGGCTCACCGGCGGGGGAAATGAGCGACCAACCGGACTCTGCAAGGCCATTCTGATCGCCCGGAAGCGAATCGCCGCTGAAGAGGTAGAGCGGCCAGCCGTTGTAGGTCACCTGGAGGGTGCCGTCATCGCGCGTTAGGGTGCCGAGCAGGGAAGCATCCACACCATCGCCGGCCATGGGCTCATTGCCATCGCTGACGGTCAGGGCAGGCCACTGGGTGGCGCAGTCGCCAGTGCAGGAGCTTGCCCCGCTGTCGGCGGTGTCATCAGAGGTCACATACAGGGTCATCCCGTTGCAGTCCACCAGGAAATCACCGGTCTTGACGGTGCTGGTGCCTTCCGCTGCAACCACAGGGGTGCCTGTGGCGGTGGTGGAAGGCATGCTGGTGGCGGTTGTACCCGTCGAGCCACTGCCCGACATCGTTGCCGCGCTGGCAGTCTGCACGGTGACCGTGTCACAGTTGGCGCCTGTCACCGGCACGCCGGCGGTCCCGGTTAAATCGACAGCCGGCGTTTCGCTGCCCGTGCCAACTTCCGGCGTGGCAGAGGAAACCGCCTCCACCGTGGAAGTTTCCACCGGGGGCAGTGTTTCAACCGGTTCTGTGGGGACGGTTGTGGCTGTCCCGGAGGTCGCACAAGCCGACAGGGCTACAGCCAATATGAGCACAAGGCCCATGATCTTTGGGTATTTCATTCTCTCACTCCTATCATTAAGGTTGGAAAATCAAACGGAATGAGAGGCGCCTCTCACAGGGAACAACGTGCGAGGGCTGAATACCCGATTAAATGACCGTGAAGGGCGGATGAGCATTCCTGGAAAGGCTCTTCCGCAGGCGCAGGAGGGATTCAATCCGCCGGGGAGGGCGGGGGATCAAGCTCCGGCTCAAGTATGGCCGGCGGAGTCTCATCGCCCAGGCGATTGGCGCGGCGAATGAGGGACCCGGCAGGGGTGAGCAGGAGTGCAGATGTGGAGATGGCGGCGGCCACCGAGAAGAAGCGTGCGATCAGCGCCACCGGAGGGCCGCCGGCAATCTGGCCGATGGCATCCACCTGTCCGAACATGGAATGGACGGTGGCGCGCACACGCGCATCCAGGTTCCTGTTGATCCAGGCGGTGTGCAGCGGTCCTGCGGTGTCGCGCAAGACGTCAATCACCAGATACAAGCCCAGGCTCAAAGCCAGCGGAGCGAACAAGGGCGAGAGCGCAAAGAGCAGCATGGCAGCCGAAATGCCCCCGGTCACCCACAGCATGGCGCGCCCGATGGCCAGCGGACTGCCAGTGTCGACGCGTTTTTCCACGAAGCGCAGAGCCGGGATTGTCACCAGGGTGGCGGCAATGCGCAGCGCGGCAAAGAAGGCCACCTGGTTGTTCCCGAACAACACGGGCAGATCGAAGTTATCCAGAAGGTGCTTGACCCACAGGCGGTCGAAGCCTTCGCTGTAGAGGCCATAGAAGAGACCCACGCCTGCAATGCTCATCAGGCGCGGGCTGCGGCGCACCGCCTGCAGGCCCTGGCGGAAGGTGTGTCCCATGTGCTGCCAGGTATTGCGGTCTTCCCGGGGAAGCGGCTTGAAGCCGGTCTCGGGCATGATGAGGATGAGCACCGCGCCAATGAGCATGACAATGACCGCGCCGACCTGAAGAGGCAGGGCCACGTTCTGTGCGCCCACCAGGCTGGCGGCGCCCATCCCAAGAAGGGAGGCGAACAACCCCACCTGCGCGGCGCGCAGGAACAGCCGGTTGGCGGGTTCCTCGCCGATCTCGTCCGTGATCCAGGCCTGGGTGGCGCCGCTGGTGAAGGTATAGCCCAGGCCCCAGAGCACCTGCGCCGCGAGGATGGGCAGGAAAGCGGGGAACAGGCCTTCCAACAGGAACCCCGCGCCCATGATAAAGTACCCAATGATGATCGAGAGACGGCGTGACAAGGTATCCGCCACCACACCGGTGGGGATCTCGAACAGGAAAATGGAGGCCTCCACGGTGGTGCCAACCAGGACCAACTGGAGAGGGCTGAGCCCGGCTACTGTGGCCTCGTAGAGGGAGGTCACCACGAACATCATGCTGAAGGAGGCGGAAGCTGCGAATTCGATAAAGAGGTAAACTGCGGTGGCATTCAGTCGGGATTTACTCATTAAAAGATCCTTGATATAGCATTATCCCGCGGGGCGGGGGCAGGTAAAGAATGAATTCGTTAATGCAGCCGGCTCAGGCTATGGGGAAGACATCCGATAATTTTTTGGGAAAAAGAATATCCAGCAAAACATGGTCTTGCCAGGTATTCCACCCGCAGTCGGGAAAGGAATGTCTCAGTTCATCGAAGCTGCGATACCCGAAGAGCATTTGCAGGAAGGTCAGCGCGGGAAAGGAGGCGTTTTCTTCATCCTCCACACCCTTTGGCTTCCACGCGGAGGCATCCTTCAGGCGCCCGGACTCAAACTCCAAACGGAGACCGTCGCGGTAGAAGCTGAGGAGCAGCGCGCCGCTGAAGCCAGCCGCGATCGACGCCTCAAGGCGCTTCTCCAGAGCGGGGGCGATGTGGCGAATAAAGCCCGGCAGGTCCTCGACGCGCAGGTACCAGGCGTAAGGGTCACGCACGGCAGGCAGGGCAGGACCCAGGGCCTCATAGACCGGGTGCTGCTGCCCAAGCATGAAGCCAAACGATCTGCATTCGCGTCCCTCAAGGGCTGCCAGTTCCGCTCCCCGGCGCCACAGGAGCCTCACCAGCGCGGGAGCGACCTCCAGCCATGAGACGCCTGTCTTCAACTCACACCCCATCGCGAACATGGCACCGCTCCACAGGCGGTTGGCCAGCTGGATATATCCCTGCTGTTCTCCGGCAAGGTTCTCGATCACCAGCAGCTCGAAATGGTCGGCGTTCTCCGGGCTTTGCACTTCCAGCTCATATTCCAGGATCTCCACACCGCGCAGGCAGGCGATCTCATAGCGCTTTTGCGCTTCAGAATAGACTTCTGCCACGAAGGGCAAGTCACTGCGTTCCGCCGGGCGGAAGTGGACAGGCTCCGTTTCACCCTCTTTCAAGGGCGGGACGTTGCCCGCGTAGCCGATACGGCGGCCGCTCAGGTCCAGGGCCATCTCATAACCGAAGAGCCGGTAATAAAACGGGATGCCCGTGATCGCCTGCAGCCTGTCACCGCGGGCGCGGCTCCAGCGGTGGATCTCCTCGAACTGGAGGCGGACCAGGCCGCGGTTCCGATATTCGGGGAGCGTGCCCACCAACTCGGGCCGTCCCACACCGTAGGGGATGCCCTCGTAGGTCCAGGTCTGAGGAATGAGGTTGAGGGTGGAAACAATGCGCCCGGAGGAGGCCTCAGCTACGATGGTGAAGTCTTCCGGATGGAACGTGGGATGGGGCCGGGTCAACAGGTCGCGCGTCCAGGCAGCGATGTAGCGGTCGGGCTTGTCGGGCCCATCATCGCTGTGGATACGTGCGCAGAATTCGGCCAGCTCGTCTGCGTCGGCGGAGCTGGAACGCCGCAGGATCAACCCGCCCTCCAGTTTGCGGAGGATGGGTTGTTGGATATTTGATTTTTGCATTCAGGGTACCCCGTCTATAAAGGCTGATGGTTAAGCAGGGTCTCCAGCTTGGCCACGGTCTTGGCCGGGTCGCGGAAGTGAACCGCGGCCATGCCCATGCGCCGGGCTGCATCAATGTTCTCCTCGAAGTCGTCCACGAAAACCGCCTGATCGGGTTCCACCTCCAGGGCCTGCAAAGCCAGCTCAAAGATCCTGGGCTGGGGCTTGGCGGCGCCGACCTCGGCGGAAATGGTCACGTGGTCAAAGGCATCCTCGAACTTGTTCACGATCATGTACTGGCGCAGGCCGTTCCAGGCGTTGGAGATCGCCCCGGTCTTGTAGCGCGGCCTCAGCGAACGGATGAATTCAAGCAGCTCGTGGTCAATGACATCGCCGCCGAAGAATTCATCGCGCAGTGCCCCGATCTCCGAGATCGGGCGATGGAAACGCCGTGCCAGGGCCTGCCAGTGCTCCTCCTCGCTGATCTCACCGACAGTTGCGCGGCGGGCCGTCTCGCTGTCGAAAACGGCGCGCACCAGGTCCTCATACTCCATGCCCAGGCGCTCTGCAAGATGCTCACGGGGCGCCTGGTACTCAGTGCGAATGATCACCCCTCCCAGGTCGAAGAAGATGGCTCGGAAGGTCATGGTCCGGTCTACCTGCTGCGCTTGCGGGAGGGTTTCTTCGCGGCCGGAGCGGAGGCGCCCGCCTTTTTGGCTGAGGCTTTGGCAGCGGGTCCTTCGGCGGCTTTCTTCATTTCCTGCGCAGGACGGGCTTCAGCCGGCTGGATGGCCGCCGCAGCAGGCTGCTTGACGGCGGCCTTCAATTCCTCTTTCCAATTGGGCATGGCCATCTCCAGCTTCTCGCGAAGGATCGGCGTGGCCCGGCGGCAGCGCGGGCAGTGGGCATCATAATGGGTGAGGTTCTCGGTCTCAAGATACTGAAGCGCGGCCAGGATCTCTGTGCGGCCGAGCGTGTAAGGGTTCTGGCAAAATCCACAGCGCAGGTTCATTTCATCATCCTTTCGCGTATTTTCTGGAACTGCCGCCCCGGGCCTGCAGCAAGGGTCGATCCAATCGACAGCTCCTCTGAGTGGTCCGTTGGCCCGTGGGATCAGGCATTTAAAGATTCTACCCTGATTTCCAGACCGGGCCGCAGCTCCTTTTCGTACAAGTCGAAGACCTGGTGGACCCGCATGCCAGCCTTCTCATACAGACGGGTGGCGCCGGTCAGACTGGAGGCATCCACACCCAGACCCGCCCTGCGAAGGCCGCGCCGGTGGAACTCGCCGAAGCTGTGCAGGAGCAAAGCCAGGCCGAGGCCGCGGTTGCGCCAGGGACGGCGGACACCAAGTGTCCCCACCCAGCCCAGTTCGGTGTCTTCCAGAGAGCAGGGCGGGCAGAGTGAAATGCCGGCGATCTGGTCCCCATCCATTGCCAAGAAGAACAGGCTGGGATCGAAGCCTTGATAGCCGGTATTGAAGTGCTTGAAGCGCTCCAACCCCTCGGCGTACGGCTCCTCCACAAACCCAAAGTGGTCGCGGAAGGAGTCCACCTCGGCCTGGTACACGGCTTCCATATCCGTTTCCGGGTTGAAGAGGCGCAGGGTAAGGCCTTCCGGCCAGACAGGCGCGGGGGGCGGGGTCTCCATCTCGATGCGCATGGTATAGGAACTGCGCTGATAGGCGTAGCCCAGGTCCTCAAAGAGCTGGAGGGCGTTCCGGGCCGCACGATAGCAGCCCACGCGGGGCGCGAAGCGCAGGTCCGCGGGCAGATCGTTGAGCGCCAGGCAGGCGCGCGCTTCCGCCCAGCGCATCATCCAGGTCCCGATCCCCAGGTCCTGGAAATCAGGGTCCACGCGCCCCCAGAGCCAGGGGTGGACGGGCGGCTTGACGATCTTCCATATCTCGATGTAGCCAGCCATGCGCCCATCGGGCGCAAAGACCAGGCGGATATCTCCGGCAGGATCAAAGCCGGGCGTGCGCCATTCATTGAGGATGGGCTGGGAGAGGCGCACCTCATCATAGTGGAGGACGCTCTGCGACCAGCGGTTATACAGCGCGACCGCCGGATCGAGGTCGGCCTCGACGGCGCCGCGTGAGGTGAATCCCCGGGGTAATGCAGGGGTCACCAATTGTTCGGGGTTTTTGATCATTTCATTCCTTCGAATCCTCTCCAGGCTCGCGCCCGGGGCGGAATTCCTTTTCATAGATCACATATTCGGAGGCGATATGCATGCCCGCCTTTTGATAAAGGCGAGTGGCACCCGTGGGATTGGAGGCATCCACACCCAAACCGACGGTCTGCATGCCGCGTTTGTAGAATTCATTGAATGAGTGGAGCAGCAGGGCCATGCCCAGCCCGCGCTTGCGCCAGGGACGGCGGACTCCCAGGGTACCCACATGGCCGATCCCCATGCGGAAACGGCAGAGCGAATACCCCGCGATCTGATCCCCATCCCAGGCAATGAACCACAGGGAGGGATCGAACTCCGCGCTTCCGGTCATGCGCTGCTCCCAGGCGGAGAACGTGCCGGGCGTGTGACCCCAGTGGTCGCTGAAAGCCTCCTCATGCGCCTCAAAGACCTGGCGGTTCTGCCGCTCCACATGGAAGGGGAGCAGGGTAATGCCTTCCGGCCAGAGGGGGGCAGGCGGCGGGTCGCTCAGCTCGATCTCCATGCGCCAGGAGTAACGAACGGGTTGATAGCCTTCGTTCTCGTGCATCCGGCAGGAGACCGTGTCGCCGGTGGCCATTCCGTTGCGGATGAAAACACGCAGATCCGGAGCGGCCAGTTCCATTTCGCGGCGCACGCGCTCATCCATGGCGCGCAGCATGGCTGTACCGATGCCCTGGCCCATGAAATCAGGATGGACATAGCCATCCCCGCGCAGGGAGGCGTGCGCATGGCGGTTAAAAAACTCCTCATAGCCCACAATGCGCCCATCAGGGTCTTCGACGACCCAGGCATCGGTGGCGAGATCAAAGCCCTCGCTCTTCCACTCATGGGCCAGTTCCTGCGGCGTCACGGCCACGGTGGGATCGCCGTCGTGCGTGCAAACATCCAGGATCAGCCCGGCAACGCCTTCCACGTCGTCCCAGCGGGCGGGGCGCAGAACCAGGCCCGGAGCCAGTCTCAAGTTATCGGTTTGTAATCGGGTAGCCATTTCTCTCCATCCATTCTGCGCGCCGGATCGCCATCATTAGCATATCCCAACGCTTTCCTTCACGGAGCAGCCTGCCCCGCACCCGGCCTTCATGCTGAAAGCCGCACTTTTCATAGGAGCGGATGGCGCGCGGGTTGTATTCAAAAACGGTCAGGGTCACCCGGTCCAGGTTGGCCTCGAGGAAGGCATACTCCAGGACCAACTGCATGGCCTCGGTCCCGTAGCCGCGGCCCCAGGACTCGCGGGGACCGATGCCCAGGCCCACGTAGGCCTCACGGCGGTTCCACTCGGTCACTTCCAGGTTGATGTCGCCCAGGAAGCGGTCATCCTCGAGCGAGCGGATACTGAACCAGAAAATGCGATCCCCTGAATCATCGAAATGCTTTTCCATCCATTCCTTTGATTTTTTTGCCGAGAACATACGGGCCGGGTCGGAATCGAGCAGGCGCGCCATCTCCGAGTCGCGGTTCCAGCGGGAGAAGGCGCGGCTTGCATCTTCGGGATCCATGGCGGCCAGCCTTACCAGCTTTCCTTTGAGGAGCGGTTTCATGAGGCTCTCTCTTCCAGTGCCAGCCACTCGCGGCGCAGGATGCCCATGTAGATGCCGTCCGTACGGCGGCCTTCCTTCAGGGTATCGCCGCGCACAATGCCTTCGTAGGCGAAACCGAGCTTTTCATAGACGCGCCGGGCGCGGGCATTGTAGGAGTGCAGCGAAAGTGAGATGCGCTGCAGGCCCAACTCATAAAAACCGAATCCCAGGATCAGGCGCATGGCATCGCTGCCGTACCCCCTGCTCCAGTACTGGCGTTCGCCGATGGCGATGCCCACCCAGGCGTCGGCATGTTCCCACGTGGCGCGGATGCCCAATTCACCGATCAGCACATCTTCAGCCAGGGTCCGGATCGAGAAGTGCCAGGCCTCGCGGCCGTCTTCTTCGAGCTGCTTCCCGATCCGTTCCCTGTGTTTTTGCTCCGACCACAAGCGGGCCGGGTCACCATCCGCCAGGCGATGATACTCGCTATCCCTGCCCCAGCGGGCGAAACTTTTGGCCGCGACCTCAGGCGGGTCAGCGGCGAGCCGTACGAGCCTGCCTCGAAAGATGTCTTTCACGGCTCACCCCCTGCCGGCTTGCGCCAGGCTCTCCCATTCCGAGCGGAGCTGCCCATAGATGAGCAGGTCCCAGCGGCGGCCGTCGCGGTCCAGGGCTTCACGCCGGCGCACTTCTTCCATAAAACCGAACTTGCGGAAGATGGCCTCAGCGCCCTGATTGTAGGAGGGCACCAGGGCACCCACCCGGTACAGGTTCAGCTCCGCGAAGGCGTAGCGCAGGAGCAGGCCCAGGGCCTGGCTGCCATAGCCTTTGCGGCGGTCCTCGGGCGAGCCGATGCCCAGGTTCAGCCAGGCAGCGCCGTTGGTCCAGTCGATCCATTCCACGGCGGCCTTGCCGATCAGCCGGTCGTCTGCCCGCATGCGGATGGTGAAGTAGAACAGGTCGCGGTCCTCGTCCATCTTCTTCTCGATGGATTCGTACTCTTTGCGCACCATGGCGGGGGTGAGGGGCCGCACCGGTTTCAGCTCCATCAGGCGCATGAACTCGGCGTCATGGGTCCAGCGCGATTCGATCTCGGCATGGGCCTCGTGGTCGATGGGGCCCAGGCAGACATCCTGTGCCTCAAAGAGCTGGGTCTGTATATCAAGCATTCTCTCCTCCGATCTTTTCCAAAACCTGCAAAAAACAAAACGGCCCCGGGGCACT
>CAZSPX010000087.1:0-10961 GCA_964608885.1 uncultured Anaerolineaceae bacterium
GGATCGCGAGGCCACGAACTCTTCTTCACGTGTGTATTCGTAGATCACCGGCCGTTTGGTGGCGATGGTCAGGTGGGCGGCCACATCCTCCATCAACACCTCCTGCTTGCCGCCGAAGCCTCCGCCGATGCGCGGTTTGATGACGCGGATTCGCTTGACCGGCAGTCCCAGCACGGGGGCCAGCATGCGCCGGACATGGAAGGGAACCTGCGTGGAGGTGCGGATGACCAGCCGGTCGTCCTCGTCCCAGTAGGTGACACAGACGTGCGGCTCGATGTGCGCCTGCTGGACCTTGGGCACCTCGTAGTCGCCTTCGAAGATCTCGTCGGCTTCGGCAAAGCCCTTCTCCACGTCGCCGATGTCGATCCGGATGTGCGCGGCCAGGTTGCGGGCCGGGTTGGAATCGGCGAAGTTGACATATTCCGGCTCATCATGGATGCGGATGGAGCTTTCCATGGACTGTCGCGAGTCGAGGATCGGTTCCAGGATCTCGTACTCCACCTCGATCAGGCTCAGCGCCTTCTCCGCGATCTCAGGCGTCTCCGCAGCCACGAAGGCCACCCGGTCTCCAACAAAGCGGACCTTTTGGTCCAGCGAGAAGGTATCCAGTGGGCCGGGGATGGGATCGGATTGCCCCGCAGTGGAATAGACCACGCGCGGCAGGTCTTGCCAGGTGAGCACAACCGCCACACCCTCCAGTTCGCGGGCGCGGCTGGCGTCGATCTGGCGGATGCGCGCGTGGGCGTGCGGTGAATGCAGTACCTTTGCATATAGCAATCCGCGCATTTCGAAGTCCGCTGCGAAGGCGGGCTTGCCCTGCACCAGCTTGATCGCATCTACTTTCATCTCGGGTTTGCCCACCGTCTGCCAGCGTTTCGCTTCCGGTGTTACAACAACCTTGGGGCGGGTGAGCAGCGTGGCGAACTGGTCACTGGGTGAGGATGAGGGTGGGTTCCCGGGGAAGGGCCCCGTCTCGTCCCCTCCCGGCTCCCAGTTTACGGCCTCGCCCCAATTTACCGGCTCATCGCCTCGCATCACGGCCGCGGCCCGCAGGATGGCCTGGACGGGCTTCAGGTAGCCTGTGCAGCGGCACAGCACGCCTGAAATGGCCTCCCGGACCTGCTCTTCTGAAGGGTTTGGAGTCTTCGCCAGCAGTGCCTGGGCCGCCAGGATCTGGGCAGGCGTGCAGTAGCCGCACTGGATGGCGCCGGTCTCCACGAAGGCTTTTTGTAGAGGGTGCAGGCCGCCGGTCTGTTTCCAGCCCTGCTCGGGGTGTTCACCCAGCGCCTCGATGGTGGCGATTTTGTGACCCTCGGCCTGCGCAGCCAGAAGCGAGCCGGCATTGATCGGCCGCCCGTCCAGGAGGACTGTATCCGGGCCGCTCAACCCCTGTTCATCCCCGAACTTCACCCCGTGGAATCCCAGTGAGCGCAGGACGGCAAGCAGGCTGGCGCCGGCAGCGGCCTCTGCCTCGATAGGCCGGCCGTTGATTGTCAATTGAAAATTCATTGGCACTCCTTACACTGAATTGTCCTCGAAATCCGTCTGGTTGTCCACCTTTTCGGAATCAGGGATGATCTGCCAGAGGGAATCATTTAGGTCTCTGACACTTGCCCAGGAAATCTTGGATTCACCCAGCAGTTGATCGATCTGCGAGGATAACTCGTCGTAAGCTTCATCGGATATCGTGAAGTCAGTATGAAGCCCGCTCAGGACCACGCGCTGGTGACGCAGAAATTCACGCCAGGCCGCATCCAGCTCCTCGGCCTCCATATCCGGGTGCTGCTCCAGGTGGGCATGCATGGAATCGGCCAGGCCTTTGAGATAAGCCTCCAGGCTCTCGGACATGAGCATCCAGACACGGTTGGAGATCATCCCTTCGGCGTGAACCTTTTTCATCTGCTGGTAGGCGGCTTTGACCGTCATGGCCCGGGCGCGGCGAAGGTCATACTCTTCGCGAACCGGCCGGGACAGGCCCAGTCCCAGCCTTTTGATCAATGCGCTCATCGTGGTCCCCTGGACCAGAAGAGTAAAGATGACCAGGCCGAAGACCATTGCCTGGAGCTTGCCGGTCAGGGGGGATAAACCCGGCGGCAGCCCGAGGACCAGGGCGAGTGAGACCGCGCCTCTCAGGCCGCCCCAGTATAGGATGTGTTTCCATGAGGTTGGGAGGGTCGGTGAGCGTGGAAAAAAGCCGTAGATCACGAGCAGGCGCGCCAGCAGGCCGGCAAAGATTCCCCACAGGATGGCCTGCCAGTTTTCGACCAGGAGAGGAATATCCACGGCGAGTCCTATGAGGAGGAATACGAAGGAGTTGGCCAGGAAGGACATGAACTCCCAGAAATTAAAGACCACGATGCGGGTGGTCGCCGACATCCCGCGGGGACCTATGTTCCCATTGACCAGGCCGGCTGCCACCACAGCCAGGACGCCGCTGACGTGGAACGATTCGGCGACGAGATAGGCTCCGAAAGCCAGCACGAATGTGATCGAAGTCTCGATCAGGTGATCGTTGATCCGTGCGATGGCCACGGATGCCAGCCAGCCGAGAGCGAGGCCGATGACGATCCCGAACCCCGAAACCCGGATGAAATCCAGCAGGGCCTCACCCGGCTGGATGGTTCCTGACAGGGCCGAGGCCACCGCCAGGTTATACACAACAATGGCGGTCCCATCGTTCAGCAGGCTCTCGCTCTCCAGGAGAACTTGAAGCCTCCGGGGGACATGCAGGGTTCGAAGAAGTGCGATCACAGCCACGGGATCCGTGGCGGCGACGATCGACCCAAAAACAATGGCGTATGCAAGCGGGAGTCCCGCTCCCTGGTGAACGATCCCCCCGGCCAGGAGGGTTGTAACCAATACGCCGGGAACCGCAAGTGTCAGGATGGGCGCGAGGTTGCGCCGCAGGTCCTCGAAAGGCAGGTGAAATGCGGCTTCAAAGATGAGGGGAGGGATGAAGATCCCGAGAATAAGCTGGGGTGAAACCGAAAATTCATACTTGCGAAAGAGGATCGAGAGGGCCACTCCCATGATGACGAGACCCACCGTATAAGGCATGCGGGAGCGCCGCGCAAGGATCCCCACCAGCGTGGCGATCAAAAGCAATGCGATCGCGATCTCTTCGAGAAATAGGATGTCAACCATTGGGGCAGCGGGCGAATGAAAAGGGTCTGCCTCTACTTTTTACGCAGCTGCAGGCGCAGTTCATCGATCTTTTTCTTTTCACCGGCAGGATCATTATACAGCCACAGTTCCCAGCCGTTGGCCGGGACGCCGCCCAGCAGGGCCCGGGCCACCGCATGGATCGAACCGGTCAGATCGCCGCAGCGCAGGTGGCCATCTGCCATGACCTTTGCCACTGCGGCGCCTTTCGAGAAATACAGGCTTTGTCCCGGATGGAGCAGGCCGTTCTCGAGCAGCGCGCCGAAGGGAATGCGCGCGGGCCGGGGGGCAGTCACTGCCAGGCTGGAGGGATCGGAGGATGTCACGGAGGCAATGCGCTGAGAGGCAATCCGGACATATTCGGGGTCCCTCTCGATGCCGATGAAGTGCCTCCCCAGCTTTTTTGCGGCCGCGCCGGTGGTTCCCGAGCCAAAGAAGGGATCCAGGACCACGTCGCCCGTGTCCGTGCTGGCCAGCAGGACGCGGTACAGCAGGGCCTCGGGCTTCTGCGTGGAGTGGGCCTTGACTCCCCTCTGCTTCAGGCGCTCTTTGCCCGTGGCGAGCGGCAGGCCCCACCAGTCGGAGCGCATTTGCAGGTCATCGTTGAGCGCCTTCAGTGCCTGGTGGTTGAAGGTATACTTCGCGCCTTTGCGCTTCTGCGCCCAGATCAATGTCTCATGGGCGTTGGTGAAGCGCACCCCGCGGAAATTGGGCATGGGATTGTTCTTGATCCAGACGACGTCATTGAGGATCCAAAAATCCAGGTCTTGCAGGATCGCCCCCAGGCGGAAGATGTTGTGATACGAGCCGATCACCCACAGGGTTCCGGTATCCTTCAGCACGCGGCGGCAGGCGGTCAGCCAGCGTCGTGAGAAGTCATCATATTCCGCGGGACTATCGAACTGGTCCCACTCATCATCCACCGCCGCCACCTTGGTCAGGTTGGGGCGGTAGAGGTCGTTGCGAAGTTGCAGGTTGTAGGGTGGGTCTGCAAAGACCAGGTCCACCGAGGCCTCCGGGAGCGAACCCATCACCTCGATGCAGTCGCCGTTCAGGATCTGGTCCAGGGGCAGGCCGGGCATGCGGTCAGGCCTGCTCCTTGAGTTGTGCCAGGAGCTGGTCCACATCGCGCGCCAGCTCCAGGAAGTGATGCCCCCAATCGTTATCGATCGACATCTCGTGGAGCAGGCCGGTGGGTGCGAACAACAGCCGGGCCTTGACGATGTCAACGGGTCCGGCTGTGGAAAGCTGGCCTCGCAGCCGGGTCAGAGAATCCATGGCGCTCTGGTGCGAGGTTCCCGACCAGAGCGAAGGCTCGGATTTTCGGACCAGCTCGGAGACCATATCGAGCTTGTGGATCAGATGCTGTTTGACGTCATGCATGGGTTGTATTCCTCCCTGGCTGTGGTGAAGATTCCGTTCTCTGCTTCGATGCACCCGTGTGTTGCGTTGAAACATCTGCTAAAGTACCTTTTTGACTTCCAGAAAATCTTCTTTTTCAATATTGGCCTTTTCGATGGCATCCGGCGAGCCCAGCACCACCACCTCGCCTTTTTTCGCCACCTCCGCAAGGACCTGCCCGAAGCGGTGGAAATCATTTGCTGTGGTCCCGAGGACTTCATCGCGAACCTGCTGGCGGACCTCGTCGGTGTAGTGGGTCAGGTGGCGTACCATGGATTGATAACCCCGGGCATCCGGGAGGAGATACGCGTCCATTCCCCCGATCGTTCCAATGATCGATTTGGTCAGCTCAGCCTCGTCCAGCTTCAGGTCCTTGAGGAAGCGGGAGGTGTTGTCGTAATTCTCCAGTGTGGAGAGCAGGTTTGGATCGCGATACGAGATGTAGGTGAAGACGCCCGAGTTCTGGTCGAACACGCTGAAACCGCCGTAAGCCCCGCCCTGCACGCGGATCCTGTCCCACAGCCAGGTGGTGCCCAGGGTGTTGCCGATGACATGCACCGAGCCATGCGGCTCATATCCCAGGGCATACAGGTTCGCGCCTTTGCCCACATAATTCACCTGTGCCGGGATGGTAAGGCCTTCGTTATGGGAGATGCGTTCCCGCTCCCAGCGCTGCGGCATGAACGGCCTTGAGGGCAGCGAGGCTAGGAACGCGGCCAGTTGCGGCTGGACCAGTTTCCAGTTGGCTTCATCAAGCGTAACATTGACCAGCATAGAAGCCCGGTTGATCAGGTGGAGTCGCAGCTCTTCCAGCTTCCGGAGCACCGCCGGCCAGTCCTTCTCCAGTTCTTCCGCCAGCCCGCGCAGGAAGAACAGGTTCTCCAACCCGTTGACCTGCTCGTTCACCCACCCGGCCTCCGAGAACCGGGCCCGCAGGCGTGTGTTCACCACTCCATGCCCGCCGGGGATCAACCCGGACTCCGCGCCCGCCTTTTCCTCCAGTACGATCTGCTTGAAGCGCTCGCGGTCATCGAAGCGGGCGGTGAGCAGCACATCCTTCAGGATGGCCAGGAGCTCTGCCGTCTGCGGCACCACTGCCTTGCCGCGCAGCAGGAACCACAGCGCCGAGGCCTCCGATTCGCGGATGGTGGAGCTCAACGTGCTGGCGTGGATGCCGCCCGTGCTGCGCCCGATGCGTTGGGTGAGACGGACAAAATCCTCTTTCTCCGTGCCCAGCTCCAGCAGGGCGCGCCCGAACAGTCCCACGTAAGGGAGCAGTTCCTGCGGCACACTGTGCAGATCGAAGCCCAGGTCCAGGTACGCGATGCCGTTGGTGAACAGGTCATGATACATCACCTGGGCCTGGTCCATCTCGGTGATCGCCAGGGGCACCGTCTTGACTTTTTTGTCAAGGTCCGCCAGCGTCAGACTGGGGATGGACGCCAGCGCCTCGGGCGAGTCCGGGGTCTCCTGGTGATGTTTGAGCTCTGCCATGTCCTGCAGCACTTTTTGCACCTGCTCCGGGCTCATGGCCTCTTTTATCGCTGTCAGACGTTCCGTTTCGATCCGCTCCCGCTCCTTGTTGACCTCCGCCGAAGGCTCGAGGATCACGGTGGCGCGGTGCGGGTTGTCCACCAGGTATTTTCCGATCAAGCCCTCGAAATATCCCTCCCCTTGATCAAGCCTCGTCTTGATGGAGGCCAGCGGAGCCTCAAAGGCCAGCGCCTCCAGCGGGTCGCGGTCATAGACCCAGGCGGTCAGCGCGCCGAACATGAGGGCCAGCCCGCGCGGGAAACGCCCTGTGTTCTGCTCGCGCAGGTGGAACTCCACCGTGTTCAACGAGGCCGAGAGGGTATCCCGGTCAATGCCTTCCGTGAGCTCCTTCAGCGTTTTGAGGATCAGCGCTTCGACGGCCTCAAGATCGGAGGACTGCACTCCCTTCATGCCCGTGGAGTAGGTGACCTGCCGGAAGTTCTCTGAGAAGTCCGAGCCGGTCAGGTCTTCGCCCAGTCCGGATTCCATTAGCGCCTTGCGGAGCGGCGAAGCCGGTGTGCCGGTCAGGATGTGGCCGAGGATCGCCAGCCCCAGCGAGGTCTCGGGATCGATGTCTTCGTCCAGCATCCAGTTAAGGGAGATGAAGGATTTCGGCTCCTCCGTCCCTCCGGAATCATACTGGTGTATTTCCCGGCGCGGCGATTCGAAACGACCCTGCAGGGCAATTTCGGAGTGTGGCTCGATGCGGTCAAACTCCTCCAGCCAGGCATCGAGGATGCGCAGGCGCTCCTCTTCCGGGTCGTCGCCGTAGAACCAGATGTAGGAATTGGAAGGATGGTAATACGTGTCGTGGAAGCGTTTGAATTCCTCATACGTCAGGTCGGGGATGGCGAGCGGGTCGCCGCCCGAATCGAATCCGTACAGGTTATCCGGAAAGATGGAGTGCTGGCTGTGCTCATTGAGCAGGTTGTCGGGCGAGGAATAATTGCCCTTCATCTCATTGAAGACCACGCCCTTGAAGGTCAGCGGGGCTTCAGGGGATTCCAGCTCATAATGCCAGCCTTCCTGCTGGAGCGTGCGCTCCGGGATGAGCGGGTAGAAGACCGCGTCGAGATACACATCAATGAGGTTGTAGAAATCCTGCAGGTTTGTGCTGGCCACCGGATACGCGGTTTTGTCCGGGTAGGTCATGGCGTTCAGAAAGGTGTTCAGCGAGGACTTCGAGAGCTCGATGAAGGGTTCCTTGACGCGATACTTGCGCGATCCGCACAGCACCGCGTGTTCCATGATGTGGGCTACGCCGTTGGAGGAGGCCGGCGGCGTCCGGAATGTGATTCCGAAGGCCTTGTTCTCGTCGTTGTTGGTCACGGAAATGAGCCGCGCCCCGGTTTTGTCATGGGTAAAGAGCCGGGCGCGTGAGTTCAGCTCGGGGATCTCGCGTTCCTGGATCAAGCTAAAAGGCATTCAATGCTCCTGTTACAGACTTCATTTCCAAACGACCGCGTAGGCTGGTCGATCCGGTCTTTTAAGCGGCTCACAGGGTTCAGGATGTCCGAGGCCGTCTTTCCCCTCACCATCGAGACCGCGTATTCTACATGTGCAGGCGGGTTACGTCTGCATCTTCCTCAGGCATCTTTTCGCAAGGGTCACGGCTGCCTCCATGCGGTATTCGGCCGAAGCGAAGTCGTCCCCCGCCTCATGGCAGGCGTTGCGGGCCGCCGCCTCCAGTCCCTCAGGCTCGGTCCCATCCATTCCAAGGGAGGGGCTTTTCCCAAAGCCTCCCACCGCCATGCGTGTGCGCCCGGAAGGCCATTTTGCGATCGCCACCGAAATGATTGGCTTGTCCGATGGGGTCCGGCTCACGCCCTCGAAGTCAAACCCCGCCTGGAGCGGGATGCTGATGCTCGTGATCAGGCCGCGCGGCCGGAGTGGAAGATATTCACCGATGGACAGGGTCTCCGGTCCGTTCTTCCGGACCGCCAGCTTCGCATCCAGCGCCAGCAGGCAGGCCGCGAAGGGTGAACGTCCATCCGCCGTGACCAGCGTCCCCGCGACGGTGCCTGCATTGCGTAGATTGAGTGGTGCTTCAAGTCGCAGGGCTGGTTTCAGTCCCTCCGGGCATTCGGGTGATTCCAGCAGTTGCTGGAGTGTCACGGTGGCGCCGATCTCCAGGTCGTTGCCTTTGCGGATGATCTTATCGAGGCCGAGGGCTTGCAGGTCCACCACTTCGATCGGCTCCCCGGCCCTGTGTGAGAGCAGTGTGCCGCCGCCCAGGGGCAGGCGGTCCGTTTGAGAGAGCAGGCTCAGCGCTTCTTCCAGGGTTTTGGGGCGATGGTAGGCGGTGATCATGGTTGGTCTATGAGGAGTCTCCCGGGACAAATTATACCCGCCTTGCCTGATCCGAGGCTCTCAGTCGTGTTGCAAGTTGCTGGCCCGGTTAAAAGGTCCAGGCAGGGCCGCGCGGCCCTGCCTGGGAGATCTTCTCTCTGGAAAGAGTTATCCCGGCGGCTCGATGGGTTCCACCTCAGGCGAAAGATACTCGTCTTTCAGGGCCTGCACCAGGATCTCGAACTCGTCCCCGTTGCTGTAATGGCCGGTGAACAGCCACATGGGCTGCACGTAGGAGGGGGAGCTGGTCGAATCGATCGGGCGGTAGCTAGTGTCCTTCGTGTAGTAGATCAGCTCCACGGACTCGATCGTCAGGGTCGGGACCTCAAGATCCACGGCGGGTTGGTCCTCAACGATCTGGGGTTGGTCGGCCGTCACCGCCAATTCGGTTGGGGCATTGGTCTTGGGGTTGATCGCCATCGCGCTGCTAAAGACCCGGATGGCCGGTTGGCCATTGTAACTCTCGCCCGGGATCTCCAATGCTTCCACCAGGACCTCCTGGATGCCCGGGTCCGCGGGATAACTGCTGACCGAGCCCTCCGGCAGCAGCACCACGCGGGTCTGTCCATCCTCGGTGGTGAGCAGCGTCAGCATCTCACCGTTAATGGTCTGGTTCGCCATTGTGCCGCGCAGGATGCTGAAAGCAAGATCGGGGTAGGGAATCTCGTATCTTTCCACCGTGATCACCATTCCCTGCAGCGGGTCATCTTCATGGATGGGCCCCCAGACCTTGATGGGCCTGTTATTGTAGCCGGAGAGGCCCTCGAGGTCTCCTTGCAGCTGGTAGTAGCCGCCTCCATCCACCAGGAAACTGTACTGCGTGCGCTCAGAGCCGTCCTTCGACCTGAAGATCGTGATCGTGAGCATGCCCTGCCAGCCGTCGCTCCGCTGCTGCACCGGGATCATGAGGGTCTGGCCGATGAAGAGTGTGGAGGGGTCGGTGATCCCATTGTGCTGCATCAGCTCCTCCGGGGCCAGGCCGAAAGCCTGCGCGATCGAGGCAAAGGTATCGCCCGCCACAACGGTATAGGGGAACCCGCTGCTGTTTGGGAGCGCCGTGGTTGCAGGCGTCGCCGTGGGGAAGGGGATGGGGGTCCCGGACAGGTTGAGCGCGTACAGTCCCAAACCGCCTCCGCCGCCTCCGCCCCCGCCTGCACCGTGCGCATTAAAGCTTGACCACTGGAAGACGCTGCCGTCCCGGTAGCCGCTGAAGAAGAGGTTCTCCATCGGAAGCGTCAGACCCTCAGGCAGGTCCGGGATGCTGAAAGTCTCGCCCGCCGTGGTGAACAATACGGTCTGCCCATCCTGTTGCTGAAGGGTGCCTTCCAGCCAGTCCTGGGGAGTCTGTAGCACGTCCCAGGATTCCACCTGGAAGTAGCGTATCCCGTTCTGTCGGATGAATTTTCCCGTCGCGCGGATCATATTGGGTGTGGCAAATCCCTCCGGGATCTGGCCGGCGCCCAGCAGTGGATAGCCATCCAGTGTAACGAGCGGCGCGGAGCCATCCAGCGAGGCAAAGGAGGAGGGTGGATTGGTGTAGAGGGTGACGGTCGTATCATCGGGATACTGGCGGTACCAGCTGGGGAAGGGGCCTGTGGATGAATGCATCCCTTCCTGGATGCCTGCCGAGCCTCCCTCAGACTTCAGGAGCCAGTCCAGGGCCTCCTGTGCCGTGCGGATGGAATAGCTCCCGACCGGCTGCCGTTCCACCATCCTGGCGTCCACCGAGACGATCCCGTCCTTGTTGAAGCGGAAGAGCAGTCCGCTGTACTGGAAATACTCGTGCCGGATGCCGATACCGTCCTCTGCGATCGGAACGGCATAGTAGCCCGTATAGAACTCCGAGGGCCGGACCCTGTACGGGAAGTCCAGACCGTGATTTGTCATGAACGCGTCGATCTGTGCCTCGGCCTCGGCTGCCGGGAATACCTGGGCCGTGGAAAGGAAGGCCGGGTAATCGGGATGATAGGTATAGGACTGGTCTGAGTGGTAATACAGGCGCTGCTTCCCGTCCGTGATCAGGAATCCGTTGGAGCCTGGGGAGTTGCCGGGCAGTTGGTAGGCCTGTCCCTGTATCCCCAGCCGGGCCGCCAGGGCTTGCGCGGATTCGACTGTTCCGGGAGCTGCGGGAAGGGCCTGGAATACTGAGGCCTCCCCGGGACCCATGGGCAGTGCCGCATTGATGGTCAGGGTTGTGCCGCGCCACTCAAGCGTCAGCGGCTGCCCTTCGGTCTGGGTCGAAAGTGTGGCCGTGCCCACCGGTGGGATCCGGGTGGGCGTGGAGCTTGATCCTGGCACCTGCCGGGGAGCCAGCGAGCCGATCAGCCAGTTGAGGAAGAGTGCCAGGGCTACGATGGCCGCAGCCCATCCGGCATACCGGAGGACCTCGGGGAAACGGGTGCTGCGTTGCGTGGGCTTGTGTTCCATTTTCAGCGCGGCCTCCAGCCGCGATTCAAATTCCGGGCGGGGTTCGAGCGAGTCTGCCAGCGCTTCCAATGAGCGCAGGGTGTGGCGGT
>CAZSPX010000088.1:0-10957 GCA_964608885.1 uncultured Anaerolineaceae bacterium
GATCCGGCAGCTGCTGGGCAAATTCTTCGCATATCGGATAGCCGTGCGATGGTATGTCGTTGCGCTGTTCCCTTTTCCATTAGCTTTTATTGCGGCTGGGCTATATCGGTTAGCGGGGGGAGCCGCTCCCGGGAATATGGGTTTATCAGTGGGTTTTTGGGCTGGCTTGATGATTCTCAATCTGTTGCAGGGAGCAACCGGTGAAGAAGCCGGCTGGCGGGGCTTTGCCCTCCCGCGTCTCCAAGAGATCCATGGACCGGTCAGGGCAAGTCTGATTTTGGGTCTCATATGGAGTTTCTGGCATTTGCCCCTCTGGCTTCTCAGTGGTTATTCCGGTCTTAACTTACTGATCTATGTTCTCGCCTTCAACGCGAGCATTATTTCACTATCATTCTTGCTCACCTGGATATCCAACAAAACACCTGGCAGTCTGATCCCGATCGCGATTACACACTTTTCCTTCAATGCCAGTCTGAACCTTGTGGATGCACGTGGGCTGGGCTTCGGGCCAACCCTTCCTTTGTTGGCCATTACGGCTGGGATCTATCTGGTGACCGCAATCTTTATTTGGAGTGCGAGTGGATGGTCTGCGCAAAAGACACAGGGCGATCACAGTTGCTATGAAGCGCGATTAAAGTGTTGATACCATGGTTCCTTACTATGAGGCGTAGCAACGCTCCCCTCCGCGTTGCTTTCCCTTCACTCCCCTCTGTTTCACTTCGGGGACGATGTCCGCTCCGGGGCGCAGCAGCGCTGCGCCCCTACGATAATCCTGGAAGGATCCTCTGCTTCCCCCATCTCGTGGCCTCTTCATACGCCTGCGCGGCGCGCAGCACCCTTGCCTCTCCCCAGTGCGGACCCGCGATCTGCAATCCCAGCGGCAGGCCCTCCGAGGAGAATCCATCCGGCACCGAGATGGCCGGCAGCCCGGCCAGGTTGAACGGGGCGGTGAAGCGCGTCAGGCGGCGGGCCTGCTCCAGCGCGTCACTGCCTTCGATGCGCGGCGCAGGGATGGGCGTGGAGGGCAAAAGCAGCAGGTCGTATTCCTCGAAGAAGGCTTCCGCCTTGCGCCGCACGATGGACTGCGTCCTGCGCGCCAGCGCATACTCGCCGGAGGAATAGGCCGCGCCCATCTCCAGCCGGGTGCGCACATCCTCGCCGAACCAGTCCGGGTGCTCCCTCAGCCGCTCGCGGTGGAAGGCGGCCCCGTCCGCCTGGGTCATCAAGGAGTTCGCCAGCGCAGCCTCGCGCAGCCATTCCACTTCCACCTCGACCACTTCCGCCCCCTGCGCGCGGAAAACCTGCGCGGCCTCCTGCAAGGCCGCCAGGACCTCCGCCTCGGCCGCCTCAATGAATTCCCCCACCGCCAGGGCGATCTTCCAGCCCTGTACGCCTGCGTCGATATCCCTCAGGTAATCGTCCACCGGTGCGTTGATGCTGCCCGGGTCGAGCGGATCATAGCCCGCCAGCACCTGGAGCATCAGCGCCGCGTCGCGCGCCGAGCGGGTCAGCGGCCCGGCGTGGTCCAGGTTCCAGGAGAGGGGGAAGACCCCTCGCAGGCTGACCCGCCCGTAGGTCGGCTTGAGGCCGGTCACCCCGCACAGCGAGGCGGGGATGCGGATCGATCCGCCCGTGTCGGTCCCCAGCGCCGCCAGGACCATCCCGCTGGCCACCGCGGCCGCGCTCCCGCCCGAGGAGCCGCCCGTCACCCGCTGTGTGTCCCAGGGGTTGAGGCAGTTCCCGAAGTGAGGGTTGATGTTCGTCACGCCCAGGGCGATCTCGTGGGTGTTGGTCTTTCCCAGGATGACAGCCCCGGCCTCTTTGAGCCGCCTGACCGCCTCCGCGTCCGTTTCAGGTACGAAATCCGCGAAAAAGCGGCTCCCCGCGGTGGTCCGGACGCCGGCGGTCTCGTACAGGTCTTTAACGGCCACAGGAAGGCCGTAGAGCGATGCATTCCCCTGGTAGAGTACTTTTCCCTGCGAGGGCGGCAAAACCGTGAGGAAAGCGTTGATTTTGGGGTTTAATTGCTCGATCCGCTCCAGGCAGGACTTTTGGAGGGTTTCGGGGGTGATCTCGCCCCGGGAAATGGCCTCGCGGGCCGTGCTGAGCGTGAAATTGAGCGGTTCCATGGCCGGATCCTCCCTGTGCGGGGCGGTGGGCAGCGGGAAGGCCGCCCGGATGCCTGCATTATAATAGCGGGCGTCAAAAGGAGACCGTATGACCCGTACCTTAAACCGCATCCTGATCACCCTTTTGGCGTTGACTCTTGGGCTGGGGGCCTGTTCACCCGCGACAGCAACGCCCGCACCCACCTCCGCCCCGGTGCTTCCGACAACCCCGCCCACCGAAGCGCCGACGCTCGCCCCTCCCACCCCCACGCTGGTCCCCGTCCCGCTGGCAGGACCGCAGGCCGCCGACACGATGAAATGGATCGATGCCAGCCTGCTGGCCTTC
The DNA here is from genome assembly GCA_964608885.1 of uncultured Anaerolineaceae bacterium. Lineage (GTDB taxonomy): Bacteria > Chloroflexota > Anaerolineae > Anaerolineales > Villigracilaceae > JACPVF01. The sequence continues at coordinate 2,455 of CAZSPX010000088.1, forward strand.
ATCCCGGCGGGCGAATTTTCGATGGGCAGCGGCAGCGGGGATGCCCCGACCCACACCGCCGCGCTGGATGCCTTCTGGATCCAGCAGACCGAGGTCACCAACGGGATGTACGCCCAGTGCGTGGCCGCCGGCAGCTGCACGCCTCCCACGCAGGAGCTGGGCGCGCCGGTCTTCACCAATGCCGACTACAGCAGCCATCCCGTCGTCGGCGTGACCTGGGATCAGGCGAACACCTACTGCACCTGGACCGGCGGGCGCCTGCCCACCGAGGCTGAGTGGGAGAAGGCCGCCCGGGGAACCGGGGACAACCTCTATCCCTGGGGGAATGACGGCGCGGCCTGCGACCTGCTGAACTTCGCGGGCTGCATCCGGCACACCAGCAGCGTCACCGACTACCAGGGAGGCCGCAGTCCTTTTGGTCTCTATGATATGGCGGGCAACGTCTTCGAGTGGGTGGGCGACTGGTACAGCGAGACCTACTACAACGAGGCTCCCGCCATGAACCCGACAGGGCCTGATTCGGGAGAGTTCCGCGTGATCCGCGGCTCCAGCTTCGAGACCGAGGTGACCGACGGGGTGCAATCCGCCATCCGGCACTTCATGGCGCCCGCGGTCACGCGCCGGGATGTGGGCTTCCGCTGCGTGGTCCCCGACCCGCAGCCGCTGGCTCCCTTCTGCCAGGTGACGGCCTATGTGCCCGGCGCGGGCGGCCTCCCCGAGGGGCAGTGCCAGGTGCCCGCGGTGGACGTGCGCGGCAACTACTGCGCCTCGGGCGACGGCTACGTGACCATGAACATCCCCGAGGGCGCCAGCTTCACCGTGAACCGGCAGGACTATTCCTGCGAAGAGGCAATCGTGGACGGCAAGCGGCTGCTGACCTGCAAGGGCCCGCGCAGCACCGAGACCAGCGCCGAGGTGACCGTCTGTAATGAGGCTTGCTCCGGGACGCCTGGCCAGACCGGCGCGACCGCCACCTGCGACCCCGGTTACACACTGGACGCAAGCACGGGCGAATGCGTCTATTCGCCCATCCCCTCCGCGGCGGGCCAGACCGGATGCCCGGCGGGCTACAAGGTCATTGACCGCGGCGGCGTCTCCACCTGCGCCCTCGTCCCCGGCGCGGACGGCCAGTGCCCGGCCGGCCTGTACCTGGACAGCCTGTACGGAGCGTGCATCTCGCCGGGCGGCCTGGCCGAGATCCCCTACGGCATCAGCAACCCCGAGCTGGCCCAGCAGACCTATGCGGGCTGCGCCGCGGGCTACGAGTACGAGCCTTCCTTCCAGTGCTGCCAGGCGGCCACCAACACAGCCTACCCGGCCTGCGCCCCCGGCACCACCTACAGCGTGGATGCCAAGGCCTGCGTCCCCACCGATATCCGCGTGAGCGCCCCCGGCTGCGTGACCGTGGAGGCCACCACGCTGAAATGCAGCGAGCCGGTGGACATCTGCTCCAAGATCACGCAGGAGACGGTGTGCCTGCGCAACTCCTACGCCTGCATGTGGGACGAGAAGAACAATGTCTGCAAGCTGAAGAAATAGCCTGTCATTGCGAGCTGCTGCCGGGCCTGAAATGGCCCGGCGGTGGCGAAGCAATCCAAGAAGACTTCCGAAGTCTTCACATCGTACTGCTCAGCGGTAAATCTTCGGAAGTCTCTTTGTAGGGGCACAGCGATTCAGGAGGGGGTTGCCACGGGCCACGGCCTGACCCTGCGGGTCGGCCTGATGGCCCTCGCAACGACATTAAAAAAAAACGGGCGGACCATCATGGTCCGCCCGTCATTTTATGAACCGGAATCACTTACCGCTTTTGGCTTCCTTCTCGGCCAGGCCGACGGCCTCCTCGAAGATGGCCAGGCCCTCGTCCACCTCTTTCTGGCTGATGGAGAGCGGCGGGGCGATGCGGATCACCGATTGGCCGCAGGAGAGCATGAGCAGGCCGCGCTCGAAGGCCAGGTTGACGACGCGCTCGGTCAGCTCGCTGGCGGGCTCCTTGGAGGAGCGGTCCTTGACGAACTCCACGCCGATCATCAGGCCCATGCCGCGCACGTCTCCGATGGAGGGATGGCGGCTCTGGATCTCGGCCAGGGCGTCCAGCGTGTACTGCCCGACCTCAGCCGCGTTCTGCATGTACTCGTGCTCGATCAGGTCGATGGTGGCCAGGCTGGCCGCGCAGGAGATGGGGTTGCCGCCGAAGGTGTTGCCGTGCGAGCCCTTCTCCCAGTCCATGATCTCGCGGCGGGCGATGCAGGCCCCCAGCGGCATGCCCGAGGCGATGCCCTTGGCCGCGGTGACGATATCCGGCTCCACGTCGAAGTGCTCGATGGCCCACCACTTGCCGGTGCGGCCCATGCCGCACTGGACCTCGTCCACGATCAGCAGGATGTCGTACTTGTCGCACAGCTCGCGCAGCGCCGGGTAGAAGCAGGGAGGCGGGACGATGTAGCCGCCCTCGCCCTGGATGGTCTCGACCAGGATGCCGGCCACTTCCTCGGGGGGCAGGATGTGCTCGAGGATCTGCTCCTCGATGTAGCGCACCACGGTCTGGCCGTCGTCCTCGCCCTTGCGCCGGTCCAGGATGGGGCGGTAGGGGTTGGGATAGGGTGCGTGCAGCACGCCGTTCATCAGGGGATAGAAACCCTTGTGATACTTGGGCTTGCTGGCGGTGAAGGTCACCGCGCCCATCGTGCGCCCGTGAAAGGCGCCGGTAAAGCCGATGAAGTTGCTGCGGCCCGTGTGGTAGCGCGCCAGTTTAATGGCAGTCTCGACGGCCTCGGTGCCGGAGTTGGTCATGAACGAGACGCCGTAATCGTCGAAGGGCGCGATCTCGGCCAGCTTCTCTCCCAGCTCGATCCACTTCTCGTGATAGAAGTCCGAGGAGATGTGGATGAACTTCTCGGCCTGGTCCTTGATGGCCTTGACGACCTTCGGATGCGCATGACCGGTGGAGGCCACCGCGATCCCGGCCATGAAGTCCAGGAACCGGTTGCCGTCCACGTCCCAGACCTCGGTGCCCTTGCCGTGGCTCATGGCGAAGGGATAGCCGCGCGGGTAGGAGGGCGAGATCACCGCCGAGTCGCGTTTAATAAGCGCCCGCGTCTTGGGTCCGGGCAGTTTCATGGGTTCCATAGATTCACTCCTTTACTGGTTCGATGTTGACGATACGGGCGCGGAAAGCTGCGCCGATGATTCCAAAGCCCTGCCGCTGCAAAATGGCAGGCGATCCCCCGGCAAGGTCAGGCCCTTCAGGGCGGGTCCTCCTCCGACATGCGCGCCAGCGCCAGCGCGCCCAGCAGACCGGCGTCATCGCCCAGCGCGGCGCGCGTGATGACCAGATTCTCCAGGTAGCGCGGGTGGAAGACCCGCCGCCTGAGGCTCTCCTCGAAGGGCACAAAGAGCAGGTCGCCCACCTGCGAGACGCCCCCGCCGAAGATCACGATGGAAGGGTCGAAGGTGTGCAGGTAGTTGGCGACGCCGATGCCCAGGTACTCGCCCGCGCGCGTGAAGGCGGCGCGCGCCAGGGTGTCACCGGCCTGCGCGGCCTCGGCGATGTGCTTGGCGTTCAGGTCCACCCCGGCCTGCAGGACGGACTTCGCGCCCGCGGCGAGCTGCTCGTTGACGTAGCGCGCGATGGCCGGGCCCGAGGAGAAGGCCTCCAGGTGACCGGGGAAGCCGCACGAGCAGAGCGGGCCCTGGGGGTCGAGGGTGACGTGGCCCAGCTCGGCGGCCAGCCCGTGAAAGCCCTGCAGCAGCCGTCCCCCGGTGATGACGCCGCCGCCGATGCCGGTGCTGATGGTGAGATAGAGGACGTTATCGTGTCCCTGGCCCGCGCCGTACTTCCACTCTCCGAGGGCGGCCAGGTTGGCATCGTTATCCAGGTGGACGGGGACATGGAAGTGCGCGCTGAGCTTCCCGCCGAGAGGGAAGTCGTGCCAGCCGGCGATGTTGGGGGTGTCGAGGATGACGCCGTGGTAGGGGTCGAGCGGACCCGGGGAGGCGATGCCGATGGCCTTCACGCCGCCGTCCGCGGGCCAGACGCTCTCGATGTTCTGCACGAGACGCTCGAAGACCCCCGGCAGGAGGGCCTCGGAGCGGACCCGTTCATGCCGGACGGGCGTCAGGCTCCCCGATTCATAGGCGGCGGAGCGGATGTGGGTCCCCCCGATATCGACGGCAACGACGGAGCTCATGCGGCCATTATAACCGAGGGATTCCTTTGTGAAGCCCGGTACCAGCGGGGCTCGCGTTGGGGGCGCTTCGCGGTCGTTCAGCGCGAGCTTGTGAAGGGGTAAAGATCGAATCATTCGATTCCGCCTCGATCCCTCCCCTCGGGGAGCGGCCTGTCCGCCTGACCAGGCCAAAACCCGACTTCCGGCGAGGGCGGGATTCGGCTTCGCCGTTTATGATCGAGTCGATGTTCAACCCCTGTGGAGAAAGGAATCCGATCATGATGAATGCAAAAACCGAGGGCACGCTGGCGGTGATCGCCGCCTTCATCGTCCTGCTGAGCGGCATGTGGAACCCGATCGTTTCTGTCACGGTGGCGGTCTTCGCGCTGGCGGCCCTGGCGACCTATAAGTTCGTGGCGAAGTGAGCAGGTGCCCGAGGGCCGGTCACTGCGTCATGCATCCCCTCACAACGACACTCAGGCCTTCATCAGAGGGCGCATGTCGGGGTCGGTGTTGTGCAGGATGGGGTGACCCTCGAGGCGGTTGCGGCCGTCGCCCAGGCGGGAGTAGATGCGGGGCTCCAGCGCGGCGGGGTTCTCGTTCATGGCGAGCAGCGTCCAGCACTGGCCGTCCAGGCCGCGGCGGTAGCGCCAGTCCAGCAGGTTGCGGATCTGCTCGAGGCGCCAGTCGGTGATGCGGATGGCCTGCAGCTCGTCAACGGCGAGCATGGGCACCCGCCTGAACTGGTCGAGACGCTCATAGGCGCTGTCATCCCGGACCTCCGCGCCGCTGTTGAAGGCCTGCTGGATCCAGTTGAGCAGGTCCCAGGCGGGGGTGTAGAGAGCCGAGCGGCCGCGGTCGAGGAACTCGTTGACGGTGGCGATCATGACGGCGGTCTTGGCGTTGCCGTGGCCTCCCCAGAAGGTGAGCAGGGAGGCCCGCCCGTCCAGCATCTCGCGGCAGGCCGCGACCATCCTCCCGGTTCCGGAGCCGGCCCGGGCGGCGATGTGATCGAGCCGCAGGCTCTTCTCCTCCCCGGTCATGCAGGAGGCGGACTGCATCTCCTCGCGCTGGCGGGCCCTGCGCTCGGGAAGGCAGGCCTCGCAGTCCACGTTCATCACATACCCTTCCCGGTACTCCGGCTCATCGGGGCGGGCGGGGCGGTGGCCCCAGCCTCCGCATACGGCGCAGGTCGTTGATGCGCCTGGCGAGCTCGAGGTCTTCGGGCCGGGGCTGCGGGGCAGGTCCTCGAGGGTTTTGCGAATGGTCTGCATGTTTCACTCCTTTTCGGGTGGTCTTGCCGGTGGATTTCCAGTTCCTGAGGATGGCCTGCACATAGCTCCAGCGGCGGCTGTTGTTCCGGGCGGCCAGCGTGATGGCTTCCAGGATCCAGGCGCGCGGGATATCTTTGGTGAGCCAGGCCTCGATGGACCCGCGGGTGGAAAAGGTCAGCGGGCCGATCTCGCGCTCGTAGGCGCTGAAAATTTCGCCGCTGCCGTCATCAACCAGAGGGTTTAACGGACGGTTTAAGGACGGATTCTCTAAACCTGGTTTAGTAGCAGGACTCAACCCGGTTGAGTGGCGGGACTCAACCGGGTTCAGGTCCATGAGCTTCTCCACGCGGATGGCGTAATTGTTGGTCTGCCACCGGGTGCGCCCTGAAAGCTCGATGTAGCCGTTGGTCCGCAGGGCGTTGAGCGCATGCAGGACGGTGGGCAGGGAGAAGCCGGTCTCCTGGCAGAGGCGGCTGGCGCTGGGGTAGGCGTCCCGGCCTTCGGGGTCGGCGTGGGAGGCGAGGGTGAGGAGGACGAGCTTGGCGACCGGGGCGGTGACCAGCTTGCCCTTGTCGGTCCTCAAGGGCGGCAGGCTGGACTTCAACACCAGGTCGATGATCTTGATGCTCATGGGCGGCTCCGGGGGAATGGCATAAACTCATTTTACTGAACAATTGTTCTATTGTCACCTTACAAACTGTGCACTGAGAGCATGGAGAGCATGGAGTGGACAATTTCCTGAAAGAGGGGTGAAAGGAAGGGAAAAAAGCCGCTCCTGCCCTGCCGGGCCCTGCCTCGCAACGACATGGAATCCGTGCTAGACTTGTTTCAGAAATGAAAGATACCCCCACTCCAAACGGGCACAGGGAAGGCGGCTGGCGGCAGTTCGCGCGCTGGCTGCGCCCCGGCCTCAAGATCAAGCGCTGGCTGGGTTTGATCCTGCTGGGCATCACGCTGCTGGGCCTGGGCCTGGCCATCTCCCTGCTGGACCTGTACCGCACGGATTCAACCAACCCGACCCTGCTGACCATCCTGTCGTATGCCTCGCTGCGCTTCCTGCCGCGCCTGCTGCGGGCGGTGATCTTCGGCGGGCTGGGCGTGGGGATGATCGTGTGGGGGATCACGGAGCTGAACCGCTCGCTGCTCTCGCCGTTCCTGCGGCCGGGGCGGTCGGTTGTCGACGAGCTGTCCTCCTTCCGGCGGCTGGAGAGGGGGCCGCGCATCGCGGCCATCGGCGGCGGGCACGGGCTGGCCTCGCTGCTGCGCGGGTTGAAGGAGCATACCCAGAACATCACGGCCATCGTCACCGTGGCGGATGACGGCGGGTCCTCAGGCCGGCTGCGCGAGAGCCTGGGCATCCTGCCGCCCGGGGATATCCGCAACTGCCTGGCCGCCCTCTCCAGCGACGAGGACCTGATGACTCAGCTCTTCCACTACCGCTTCAGCGGGGTGGGCGGGCTGGACGGGCACTCCTTCGGGAACCTGTTCATCTCGGCGCTGAGCGATATCACGGGCAGCTTTGAGGAGGCGGTGGCGGAATCGGGGCGGGTGCTCTCGGTGCACGGGCGGGTGCTGCCCTCCACGCTGCACAATGTGAAGCTGGTGGCGGATATGCGCGTGCCCCACGTGGCCAACGAGATCCGCGTGGAGGGGGAGAGCCGCATCCCGGAGGCGGCGGGCAGGGTGAGCCGCGTCTGGCTGGAGCCGGACAACGCCCCGGCCTTCCCGCCGGTGATCCAGGCGCTGCTCTCCGCGGACCTGATCCTGATCGGGCCGGGCAGCCTGTACACGAGCATCCTGCCCAACCTGCTGGTGCCGGACCTGCTGGCGGCGCTGCGCGCCAGCCGCGCGCTGAAGGTCTTCATCTGCAATATCGCCATCCAGACGGGCGAGACGGAGTCCTATTCCTGTTATGACCACGTCCGCGCGCTGGAGCAGCACACGGGCGGGGACCTGTTCGACATCGTGCTGTGCAACGACAATTACAGCGAGGACCTGAAGAAGGATATCGAGTGGGTGAGGCTGGATGAGAAGACGCTCTCCGACAACCGCACGTACGCGGCGGACCTGGTGGATGCAAGCGTGCCGTGGAGGCACAACTCGCAGCGGCTGGCGGAGGTGCTGATGAACCTGTATTACGAGAGGACCGGGCCGTTGAGCTAAGCAGGTGTCGTTGCGAGGCCATGACGGTTCCGCATGGAACCGGCAGGGCCGTGGCAACCCCCTCGTCAGTGGTGTTTTCGGGCGGAACGAGGAAAGGAGCTTTAACGCGGAGACGCAAAGAATCAAGGGAAGGCTTTTGGTGGGGGGACGGGTCTAAGAGAGGCGGGAAGGCGGTGAGGATTCTTTCAAGACCCGCCCCTACGAAGATAACCAGACTTCCGAAGTCTTCAAGAATTCGGAAGTCTTTTTTTGCGTTCGTGAAATCTATTACAATGAAATTGACATTTTCCGTTTGTATTGGGTAAAATGTATCGTGAAAAACATCACAAATATAATCTCCCAGGAGGCTCTCCCATGACAGTAAAAGTCGGCATCAATGGTTTTGGCCGCATCGGCCGCCAGGTCATCAAGGCCATCAAGGAATACTATCCCACCGAGCTGGAAGTGGTGGCGTTCAACGACATCGGCGACATGAAGACCATGGCGCACCTGCTCAAGTATGACACCAACTACGGCAAGTTCCCTGGTACTGTCGAAGTGCAGGGCGATCACCTGGTCGTCAATGGCAAGGAAATCAAAGTCTTCAAGGAAACCGATCCGGCCATGATCAAATGGGGCGACCTGGGCATCGACATCGTCGTCGAGTCCACCGGCCTGTTTACCATCAAGAAGGACGGCGTCAACAAGAAAGGCAAGACCGTCAAGGGCGCTGAGAACCACATCACCGCCGGCGGCGCCAAGAAAGTCATCATCTCTGCTCCCGCCGAAGGCGAAGACCTGACCATCGTTTTGGGCGTCAACGAAGATAAGTACGATCCCGCCGCCCACCACGTCGTCTCCAACGCCTCCTGCACCACCAACGGCCTGGCCCCGGCAGTCAAGGTCGTCCAGGACAAGTAC
>CAZSPX010000089.1:0-10929 GCA_964608885.1 uncultured Anaerolineaceae bacterium
GACAACTTTTCAGAATACCGGACCGTTTCTTGGTCAAAACTCTGTACGAGAGTATCGGGTCACGGAATACCAGCCTAACAAGAAGGTCACAGTTAAGTTGATTACTCCTTCAAAGGTTCTCCCTCAGGCGGAGGTCACCTATGTTTTGGAACCCGTCAAAAACGGAACCAGGCTTACATTCACAGGGCTAATAGAATTCAGCGATTTCTTCAGGCTCATCCAACCGCTCCTTCTTCAACGCGCAAAGAAAGATGGCCAGGGTGATCTCGAGAATTTGAAACGTCTATTAGAAACTCAAATTGAAGTGGCGTGATTTTGTATCAGCATCAATGACGGCAGGTTAACATAGCATGCATCCGAAAGTTGGGGGTCTGTGGGATATCAGGCAATAAAAAAAAAGACTCTAAAGATTTCACTGACTGGCCAGATTCTTGATACGCTGGACACTTTGCCCGGGTAGATGTGCGGTGGGAAGGAAAATCTTCAGGTTCTGCCATGGGAGCGGAATCAAAAAAGTGCGGGTTGAGCCCGCACTTTTGGTTTCTTTTGTATTTAGTAGGTGATGCCCAGCATCTGCATGATCTGGTCGCCGTAGGTGTACCCGCCGACCAGGATGATGCAGCAGCAGCACAGCAGGACCGCCACCACGATGCCGATGATCAGCGGCGTGTTGTTTTTCTTGGGGGGCTCAAAGGGTTCCGGGTTGAAGACCGGCGGCGGCGGGGTTGTGGGCGGGTTTCCCAGTGGCTGGTTCATTCTGCATTCTCCTTATTGGATTTGAAAATGACTGGCTTCCTGCATCCATTATACGTCAGGACGCCCCGGAAGGCATATTTTTCAATGTTTTTGTGATGTCAGCGTCCCGAGGCGGCCTGGCGATTCTCGCTGCGGCGCCACCACCACCACAGGATCAGGCTCAGCCCGATCACCATCAGCGTGCCGATCAGGATGGGCAGTACCACCGCCAGGATGGACACCACCGTGGAGACCAGATCCTCCGCGATGCTCACCGGCACGTTGGCCGCGCCCCCGCTCACCGCCGTGACCGCCGGGCGCACCGCCGCGGATTTGGCCACGTGCACGCTGCCGGCCACCAGCAGGCCGCAGGCCAGCGCTACCACCGGGTGGATCCCGGTCACGACGTTGGTGCTGGCCGCAAAGGCGATCGCCCCCGCCGCCGGGCGCACGAAGGTCTGGATCGCGTCGTTCAGGTGGTTGACCGCCGGGACCTTGTCGGCCACCATCTCGATGATCACCAGGATGCCGAGCAGGATCAGGATCCAAGGGTTGGCCAGCGTATCCCACGGGGAATTGAGCTTGATCAGGTTGGTGTAATGGCCCAGTACACCCACCACAAGCAGGGGGATGTACGCGTTCAGCCCCGCGCTGGCGGAAAGCCCGAACGCCGAAAAGACTCCAAGCAGTACGTCCATTCAAAAATCTCCTTATCCGAAACCGGGAAACCCGCTCCAGGTGTGTGTGAGCTGGAAGCGGAACAGGTCTATGCTTACGATCAGCAGCAGGGTCATGGTCAGCCCGGCCAGGGCCGAAAGCCACAACGAAGGCAGCGCCTCGAAAGTGTTCTCCAGCCGCATCAGGATGACCCATACAATGGTGAATACCATCGTCAGCAGCCCCAGCACGCCCAGCACGCTGAGCAGGGCCACGGGATACAGGACAATGGGGCTTTCGGTCAGGACCAGCAGGTCCATAAGCAGGACGATCCCGGCCAGTGCCCCCAGGCCTCTCCAATCCAGAGCCGGGCGGTCTTCGGGCTGTCGCCAAAGCGTCTGGTTGACGATCGGGTACATGACCGCCGCCAGGGCGATGCCCATCCCGCTGCCGGTGAACAGCCGCAGCGTGTTGTTGGGGATATAGAGGTTGGGGATCTGGTCCAGGCTCCCGCCCGGCGCGTTCTGCTTTAACAGGTACAGGTACGAGTTGCTCCCGTCCACTGCAAAGGCCAGGAAGAAGACCACCAGCAGGGCGATGATCCCCCGCCGGGGCAGCCGCATACGCCTGCCTGCTGTCAGCCCCTGGAAGATCAAGCCCACCGCCGCGGCATTGAACTCGCCGGTGCAGCGCGCGCACAGCGGAAGCTGCCGCCCAAGGACGTGGAAGGAGCGCTCATCGATCCGGTGGCAGACCGCGTAGCCAACAGCATCCGCTTTGCCCAGAAAACCGGGCGGCGCAATGTACAGCCACGCCGCCACTGCCAGCACCGCGGCCAGCGGGACGAGCCAGCGGCTGATCCCGTGCAACCGCGCAGATATGCCCTGTGTTTGCATCGTTCACATTATAAGATATATAAAGAGAAAATCAATGTTACTTGTAGACCATAACGGTAGGGGCGGGTTTCGGAAATTCTTGCATCTCTTCCCGCTCTTGCTTGTGGAAGGAATTGCAAATCGCCTTGCACGTCAGTGACCCGCCCTCCTCTTAATCCATAACGCTCTCGATATCTCCGTGAAACGCACGACGACTGTGTTCCCTCCGCCCGCTTTGATGTATCATTATAGGGAACAGGAGATGCAACCATGAAGCGCATTGGGGTTCTCACGGGCGGGGGCGATGCCCCGGGTCTGAACGCCGTGATCCGGGCAGTCGTCAAGACGGCGGCCATCCGGTTTGGCTGTGAGGTCTTCGGCATTCGCGACGGCTACGACGGTTTTCTGAACGAGACGGGTATCCTTCCCCTGGGACCGGACGCGGTGCGCGGCATCCTGCCGCGCGGCGGGACCATCCTGGGCGCGGCCAACCGCGGCAACCCCTATGCCCGCAAGGTGATCCGGGACGGGAAGGAGGTGACCATTGATGTCTCCGATGAGATCATCAAAGGCATCCGGAAGCTCGGGCTGGATGCGTTGATCGTCATCGGCGGGGATGGAACCCTGCATATCGCCCACGAGCTCTTCATGAAAGGGGTCCCCATCATCGGCGTGCCCAAGACCATTGATAACGATATCGGCGGCACGGAAGTGACCTTCGGTTTCGATACCGCCCTGAACATTGCCACCGAGGCCATTGACCGCCTGCACACCACGGCCGAGTCCCATCACCGGGTCATGGTGGTGGAGCTGATGGGCCGGGATGCCGGTTTCATCACCCTGCAGGCCGGGGTCTCGGGCGGCGCGGATGTGATCCTGATCCCCGAAGTCCCCTTCCGCTACGAGGCCATTCTGGCCAAGGTGAGGGAACGCGTGGATCGGGGCGCATTGTTCAGCATCCTGGCGGTTTCCGAAGGCGCCAAACCGCTGGGTGGGGAGCAGGTCTACTCGCGGGCCGGGGATGAGATCTATGTGCCGCGCCTGGGCGGGATCGGCCATCAGGTGGGCGACTACCTGGAGCATCACGGCATTGAAACGCGCGTCACGGTGCTGGGGCACGTCCAGCGGGGAGGCACTCCCACCGCCTTCGACCGCTATCTGGCCACCCGGTATGGAGCTGCCTCCGTGCGCCTTGCCGCCGCGGGCGGCTACGACCGTATGGTGGCGCTGGTCAAGTCGCAGATCGTTGACCTGCCTCTTGAAGAAGCGCTGGCGGTCCCCAAGCGGGTGAATCTGGAAGGGGACTCCGTGATCACGGCGCGCGGCATCGGCATTTCCTTCGGCGACGAGTCGCTTTAAACCGGAATGCCGTCCCGGAGGACGGCATTCGTTGGCGCTGTGGCTTCCTTCTTACTTGAGGAGGGATGCCACAGCGCTGGGTTGGTAACTACTTTCCATCTTGGACATCACCTCCTCCTTTCATAGGATGGCGGTGGGATGTGAACCCCCTGCGGTGTGGGTAGTATGTCATAATTCAATTCGGATGTCAATGGACAGATTAGACTCTTATTATCTTGTGGATAACGCTCCTTTTCCTGAGTGACGATTCGGGGGCTGTTTCGCTACGTTCCTGCCGCTTTTTTCACACCGGATGGCTCTTGGGGCAGCCTGAGAGTCTTTGATAGCCGGCGCAAGCCCCCCGGTGCGATACTGGAGAGAAATTTTCGAGGAGGATCGCCATGCTCAAACATCCCAACCGCCTGTGGGCGGCGGCTCTGCTGCTCGGCTGGCTGTTCGATTTCCTGTTCTGGGATAAACCTGTCGGCATTAATTTCGCCCTGTACACGGTCTTCTGTCTGCTGGGAGGGCTGCTCCTGCTGCTGCCCGAAGGGATCAGGCCGGCGCCTCGCAGCCTGTGGCTCCTGCTTCCCCTGGCATTTTTTGCGGCCATCACCTTCCTGCGGCGCGAGCCCCTGACGACCTTCCTGGGGTTTGCCCTGACGCTCTTCTCCCTCTCCCTGTTCGCCATCACCTACCTGGGCGGGCGCTGGCCCCACTATGCGGTGTTCGATTACTTCGGCAGGTACCTGGGCCTGGCGGGAAGCATGCTGGAGCGCCCCCTCGCCTTCACCCAGGAGGTCCGCAGGTCCCGGGCGGAGAGCGGGGCCTCGCGGCCCGCGGGACGGGTCTGGCCGGTGCTGCGCGGGCTGCTCATCGCCCTGCCCATCGTGGCGGTCTTCGCCTCGCTGCTGGCTTCCGCGGATGCCATCTTCGGCCAGAATCTCCAGCGCCTCATGGAACTGTTCCGCCTGGAGCGCCTCCCCGAGTACATCTTCCGCCTCTTTTATATCCTGGCCGGGGCCTGGGCCCTCGCCGGGATCTTCCTGCATGCCGCCCGCAAGTCCTCGGACGAGAAGCTGGCCGGTCAGGAGAAACCTGTGTTCCAGCCCTTCCTGGGTTTCACCGAGTCCGCCATTGTCCTGGGAAGCGTGGGGGTGCTCTTCCTGGTCTTTGTCGTCATCCAATTCCAGTACTTCTTCGGCGGGCACGCCAACATCCGCATTGACGGGTTCACCTATTCCGAATACGCCCGCCGCGGCTTCGGTGAGCTGGTCACGGTGGCGTTCTTCACCCTCTTCCTCCTGCTCGGTCTGGGGAGCCTGACCCGCCGCGAGGCCAATGTCCAGCGGCAGGTCTTCTCCGGCCTCGGGGTCGGGTTGGTCGCGCTTGTGCTGGTGATGCTGGTCTCGGCCTACCAGAGACTGGTCCTGTACGAGAGCGCCTACGGCTTCTCACGCCTTCGCACCTATACTCACGTGGTGCTTTTCTGGATCGCTTTACTGCTGGTGGCCACCATCGTGCTGGAGGTGATCCACCAGGAGCGGCGCTTTGCCTTTGCCGCGGTGCTCGCCGCGCTGGGTTTTGCGGTCTCGCTCAGCCTGTTGAATGTGGACGCCTTCATTGTGAAGCAAAACATCGCCCGCGAGCTGGAGGGTCGTGTCGCGATCCAGGGCGATGGAGGCGGGGGGCGGCTTGATTTCCAGTATTTTACGAGTCTCTCGGACGACGCCATCCCTCCTCTGGTGCAGAGCTTTGAATCCGGTTCGATCCCGGCCGCCACGCGGACCAAGCTGGGCGCCGCGCTGGCCTGCATCCGCCACCAGCGCGGCGAGCGTGGCGGTGTGCGCCCCTGGCAGGGATTCCACTTCTCAGAATTCAGCGCCGATCAGGCCCTGGTCCGGGTGGATAAGGCACTTGATGCCTACAAGATCAACGATAAGGATTGGCCGGCCGTGGCGGTCGGTCCGCAGGGGACCGAATACCAGTGCGCCCCCTATTCTGTTGATTGATAAGGGTTGTTGTGAAGGCCGGGCGGAACTCTTCCACCCGGCCTTTGTTTTAACTGCATGGCTGCCGGGGAACGGAACTTTTCCTCTCCGGCGCGAGTCTATGGAGAAAATCCGGGTATTCCCGGAGCGAGGATCTATGAATACACAAAAGATCAATGCGCTGTTCACAGTGGAAAGCCTGACGAGCTTGCAGGGGGCCGCCCTCGTCGCCATGGTCGTCCCCAATGTCCTGACCTATCTGATCGGCCCTTCCTTCGCCCCTCTTGAGAAGTGGCTGGGCTTTGGCATCGCCATGCTGATGGCGCTCTTCATCGCCTCCCGTTCCACGGAAACTGGTGTGATGAAGTGGGTGATCGGTGTCCTGAACGGATTTCTCATCTTCGCAGCCGCGGCCGGGCTGACGCAGGTGCTGGGCGCCTCCTCCGGAGGACGCCCCATCACCGGACCTGACGGCGTCCCGGTACGCCTGCCGTTCTTCCATAGTTGGTATCCGACGCTTGCCAAATAAGACCATCCCGTTCGATCCTTGCCGGCTGCATGAGCACACCTCTCTTGGTCCAGCAATCGGTATTAGAATTTCTCGTGAGGATGGTGAGTTCCATCATATGTCTTTTGAATAAGGGAGGGCGAAGATGTCTGTGGACTGGGCTGCACTTCGGAAAGAGCTGGTCCCCATCCGGGATTATGCCGACCTGAGCCGGCGCTGGCGCGAGGCCTTTGACTATCCATTCGTGAGCAGGACGTACAACTTCACCATGCCGAAGGTTGCTGCTTATACCCAACGGCTGCTGGGAGAGGACACTCGGGGCCGGTATTCTGAATACGTTCAAAAGCTGGCCGGGACTTTCGATCAGCTTCAGAAGGCTGGAGTGCGGGATATTCTCGATCTGGTCAGGCAGAATGATACCAGCGGGCAGTTTGAGCACTTCTCAGTGCGAACCGGGGTCAATGCGAAGGACCTCATTACAGTATTGAAATACCTTGTCTATTGGTTCATCCCATCAACAAAGCTGCTGAGCAGCCTTGTGGAGACGGACTCGCCGCTTAAAAATTCCGTGCAGGTTTTACGGGACATGGGCATCCGGACCAACCTGGATATTCTTCAGCAGGGGCTTACCTCGGCGGGCAGGAAATCTCTGGCTAAAAACAGCGGATTGCCCCAGAGGCAGATTGATGAATTGGTGAACCGGGCTGATTTTTCACGCCTGCCCTGGGCCAGCAAAGCGACCATTTCCAATATTATCGGGGCAGGTTGTGTGAGCCTGTCACAGTTGGCTGTCGCAGACCCGGAACAACTTTACCGGAATTTCTTTCGCTATGGGACATCCATCGAAAAGAACTTGAAATTAGGGAACGAGATCGATAACAGCCACCGGATCGCGAAGCTCATACCTCCCGTTCTCAAGTGATTCCGGCCAATCAACTCGAGAATGGGTTGAAATTCGTCCCCCGGTCGTAGTAATCCTCGTTCTCCGCCCGCTTGAGGAACCCCACCGCCGCGTACGTGACCGGCGTCATGATGGCCTCCACTGCCGACTTGAAGAGATAGTTGGTCAGAACCAGCGTGACGAACAGGCTCCATGGGAAGACCCCCGCCAGCGTGGCGATGGCGACGAACACCGAAGAATCGATCAGCTCGCCGACCAGTGTGCTGCCAATGGTGCGCATCCACAGCCAGCGTCCCTCCGTCCACACCTTCATCTTTGCCAGGATGACGGAGTTGCTGAACTCCCCTGCAAAGTAGGCGGCCAGGCTGGCCAGCACGATGCCTCCGCTGCTCATCCCGCCCAGGATGGCCTGGTAAGCCGCATCTCCGGCGTACCCCTGCCACTGGGCTTCCCCGGGCAGCCGGCTGACCGTCCAGAAGGTGAGCGCCGCCAGCGCCAGGCAGAAGAACCCGGTCCAGATCACGCGCCGCGAGTTTTTGAAGCCATAGACCTCGGTCAGGATGTCGCCGAAGATGTAGCTGATGGGGAAGAGGATCGTGCCGGCGTCGAAGGCCATCGGCACATGGAAGATATTAAATCCCAGATCCACGATCTTGGCGGAGGAAGCGATATTGCTGACGATCAGCACGGTCACGAAGACGGCGGTGACCGGGTTCAGGTAACGATAAGGCCGGGTCTGGTCCATGATCTTCCTGATCTATTCTCCTGCTTATGCAGGGATTTTCATCTGCTGCGTTCCGGGTTGAAATCTTAGACGGAAAGCTTGACGCAGTCAAGTTCCTGTCCTATCATCTTTTCATGGTCAGGTGAAAGCCGGAGGAAAGCCCATGGAAGCCTACGAAACTGCATGCCGGCAGATTGTCCAGTCTGCACAGGAACTGACCCATAAGGGCTACTTGATGGCCACCGGGGGCAACCTTTCGATGCGCGTTCCGGGTCAGGCGGCTTTTGCTGTCACGCCTTCCAACTATGACTACATGAGAATGGTCCCCGCGGATGTCTGCATCCTGGCCGCGGATGGGAAGATGCTGGAGGGGCGCCTGCCGCCCTCCGTGGAGAGTGCCATGCATCTTGCCATCTACCGCGTCCGCGCGGACGTAAACGCGGTGGTGCATACCCACCAGGTGTATGCCAGCGCGCTGGCCCTGATCCATGCCCCCATTCCCGCCCTGTTCGATGAGCAGGCGCGCTTCCTGGGGCGCAGCGTGGAGATCATCCCCTACGCTCGCTCCGGCACAGGCGCGCTGCGGGATGTTGTCGCGCGTTACGTGAAGACCCATAACAATGCCTTTCTCCTCCAGAACCACGGTGCGCTGCTCCTCGGGCATGACATGGAGCGTGCCGTGCACAATGTGGAGATCCTGGAGAAGTGCTCGCTGGCCTGGCTGCTGGCCTTGTGCAGCGGAAAAAGAGCCTCGCGCCTTCCCCTGGCGGCGCGGGAGCTGGCTTTTGCAAGACTCCGCAGCGATCAGAAAAAGCTGGAGCACGGTGGTGAATAAGGGCCGGTCGGTTCTTTAAGACGGGGAATCGCATCTTGTCCGCGTAAGCGGGTTGTATAAGATACGGGAGACGCGGCCCATCCGGATTCTGTCTCCTATCCTCCAAATAGACTTCACAGGTGCCCATGACCGGACAATACAGGCTTTATGGCTATCGCTGGGTGGTGCTGGCGCTCTTCATGTTTGTCAACCTCACCATCCAGATGCTCTGGATCTCCTATGCGCCTATCACGGGGCCCGCCGCTGCCTTCTACGGCGTTACGGATCTGAAGATCGGCCTGCTCTCGATGGTCTTCATGATCGCCTTTGTCCCGCTCTCCATCCCGGTCTCGTGGGTGATTGATACCTACGGTTTTCGTCTGGCGGTGGGCATCGGCTGCGCTCTGATGGCGGTCTTCGGCGTCTTGAGAGGACTGGCAGGCGGGAGCTATCCGCTCGTGCTGTGGAGCACCATCGGGATTGCCGCTGCGCAGCCTTTCCTGCTGAACGCCTGGACAAAGATGCCCGCCAACTGGTTCGCCCCCGATGGGCGCGCCACCGCGGTGGGGCTGGTGACCCTCTCGAACCTGGTCGGTATTGCCCTGGGGATGGTTCTCACCCCCATCCTCACTGAGACCCTTCCCATCCCTGCCATGCAGCTCCTTTACGGCGGGATCACTGCTTTCTCCTCGGTCCTCTTCATCCTCTTCGCGCGTGAGAATCCGCCCACGCCCCCCAACCCTCCGGGCGAGGAAGTGCGCGCCCTCGTCCTCGATGGTCTCAAGCACGCCCTCACCGTGCGTACGTTCTGGCTCATCCTTGCGGTGGCTTTCATCGGCCTGGGCATCTTTAACGGTCTCACGACCTGGGTCGAGGGGATCGTGCGTCCGCGCGGCTTCTCCCCCACCGATGCCGGGACCCTGGGTGCGGTGATGATCGTGGGCGGAGTGCTGGGTGCGGTCATCCTCCCGGCCCTCTCGGACCGCTGGCGCAGGCGCAGGCTCTTTATGCTGGTCGCCATTTTGGGCGCCATCCCCGGCCTTCTTGGCCTCACCTTTGCCGCCAGCCTGCCGCTTCTCTTGGTCTCGGTCTTCGTGCTGGGCTTCTTCCTGGTCAGCGCTCTGCCCATCGGGATGCAGTACGCTGCGGAGATCACACGCCCCACCCCCGAGGGGACCTCCAACGGCCTGATCCAGTTGTTCGGGCAGGCCGCAGTGGTGTTCGTCTACGTGATGGAAGCCATGCGCCTCCCGGATGGCTCCTTTACTCCCTCCCTGCTCCTTGGCCTCGGCCTGCTGGCTCTCAGCCTCCTCCTCATCCAGCAGATGCGGGAGATCTCCCCCGCCTCGTGAATCCCTGCCTCACAGGTCGTACAGGTTGGCCGGTTCGATGGCCTCTTCCCTGCCGCCTCCCTCGCCCACGCGCAGCAGGATGATCCCCGCAAACAGGACGAGGCTCCCGATAAGCTGCACCCCCTTCAGCACCTCGCCGAAGAGCAGGAAGGCCCACACTGCTGTCAGCACCGGCTCGAAGGTCGCGATCAGGTTTGTGACCGTCGGGCTGAGGTAGCGGATGCTCAGCGTATAAAGTCCGAAGCCTCCCAGCGTGGGCGCCAGGCCCAATAACAGCAGCAGCCCCCAGCCCCTGGCCGAGTCTCCCAGCCACAGCATGTCTCCCAGCAGCGGCTTTCCGGTAAGCGAATCCATGCCCAGGTTGAAGAGCAGCAGAAAGCCGGCCGCGGCCGCAAAGCTGTAGAGCAGCGCCGTCCACGAGTCGATGGACTGGTCCGAGGCGTGCTTCCCCTCCAGGTTGTAGATCGCGAAGAACAGCCCGGTCAGCAGCCCGAAGATGATCCCCGCCGGGTTAAGCCGCCAGGCTTCCGGGCTGATCGCGCCCGAGACCAGCACCGTCCCGACCAGGCTGAGCACGATCGAGATCACCTTGACCCGGCTGAACTGCTCCTTGAAGACCAGCCGGCTGAGGATGGCGGTCATGGCGGGCGAGCTGAAGGCCAGCACCGTGGCCACCGCCGCGCCGTTGTACTGCACCGAGAAGGTCCACATGGAATTGAAGACCGCCAGCGTCAGGCCGTACAGCACCATGAAGCCCCATTGTGCGCGCGGCAGGTGGAACCGCCTCCGGCTGAAGGCCAGCAGGCCAGCCAGCATCCCCAGGGCCACGAACAGGTCCCGCCAGAACGCCAGCACCAGGGAAGGCAGCTGGTAGGTCCGGCTCAGGTAGCTGATCAGGATCCCCGTGGTGGACCACAGGACGGTGGCGGTGAAGGCGATCGTGTACCCCCGTGAGAATCGGCTGGATTGTGTCTCCATGGTCTCCCTGGCGAAAGCAGAATAGCCCTGATGATACCCCACTCCTGCAGGGCCGC
>CAZSPX010000090.1:0-1475 GCA_964608885.1 uncultured Anaerolineaceae bacterium
GGAATGGTGGGCAGCCCCACGCCGCTCTTCACCATCCTCTCCGTCCGCAACCTGACAAACGTCCTTTTCGGGGGCCTCTCCTTCCTGCTATCCGTGCTCCTGGCGTTCCTGATCTTTGGCTTCCTCCCACCGCCCGGGAATCTCCTCTATATCCTTGTGTCCCTGGCGGTCCAGTTTTTCGGGTTCTGGTGCATCGGCATATTCCTGAGCCACTGGTCGGTGGTCTCGCGGGTAACGGGGTATTTTGTCAACTACCTCGAGCTGCCGGTGGGGCTGATCACGGGCTTCATGTTCCCGGTAAGCGTGCTGCCGCTGTGGGCGCAGAGGCTTTCGTGGTTCACGCCCTTTTCGTGGGCCTTCAATGCCCTGAGCGCCTCGCTCCAGCCCGGGCCAAACCTGGCGCAAATGGCAGGCAACTGGCTGGTATCCATCGGCGTGGCGGGCCTCTACCTGAGCATTACGCTGCTCATGTCCAGAAAACTGGAGGACATGATCCGCGTGACCGGGGAGTTAAGCTCGGTATGATGAAGAGCCTCCAGAAGGACCTGCGCCTGTACTTCGCCAGCGCCTGGTATTCGTACCGCGCCCTGTATGCGTGGCAGACCCTGGGCCCCTACATCTCCGGCAAGGTGGTCTTCCCGATCGCGCAGATGCTGTTCTTCTATTTCATGGCGAAGATGGCCGGAACGCCGGACCCGCTGTACGTGGTGCTGGGACACATCCTGCTGCTGCCCGCCACCAATGGCGTTGCGGGCGTCTCCATGACCATCAGCGGCGAAAGGGATTTCAGGACCCTGCCGTATCTCATCGCCAGCCCGGCGCGGCGCGCGCCCCTGTTCCTGGGGCGCTCCCTGGTGCACATCCTGGACGGGCTGCTTTCCACCATCGCGGCCTTCATCCTCGGCGTGATCTTCTTCCACATCGACCTCGGCCATGCCAACCTGCCGCTGACCGCCCTGTGCATCCTGCTCCTGGCAGTGACCTCCTGCGGGCTGGGGATGGTGCTGGGAAGCCTGGCGCTGCGATCGCCGGAAGCCTGGACGATCACCTCCATGCTCAGCATCGTGCTCTACATGCTGAGCGGCGTCAACTTCCCCGTGGAGGTGCTGCCCCGGGCTTTTCAATTCATCTCCCACGGCCTGCCGCTGACGCGCGGCATCCAGGCTGCCCGGCTGGCCATGGCAGGAGCCGATTGGCCTGGCATCCAATCGCTGTTCCTCGGCGAGATCGGGGTGGGCCTCATTTATATGGCGGTGGGCTTTCTGATGTTCACCCGCTTCGAGAGGCTCAGCCTGGTGGACGGCCGGATCGAGGCGATGTAAAGGCACAAACGGCTCAGAAACCTTAACGCGAAGGCGCGAAGAAAAAAAGAATGAAGGCATTTGAAGGGGAAGAAAGATCAAGAGCTTTTAACGCAAAGGCGCAAAGACGGGAAGGGAAAAAACATAAGGAATAGGAATTGCCAGGAGAAATCC
>CAZSPX010000090.1:1575-10706 GCA_964608885.1 uncultured Anaerolineaceae bacterium
AGCCCATCGAGAGCATCGACCTGATCCTGATGGGGGACATCCTGGACCCGCTGCACTCCACCCGCTGGCTGGACAGCATGCCGGGGGATGCAAACTACACCCGGCCGTGGACGGACCCCAACCAACCGGCTTTTGCGAACAAGGTGCAGGATGTGACGCATGCCATCCTGGAAGAGAACCGGGAATCAGTCGGGGTTCTTCGGGATTGCGCCGAAGGGAAAGCGATCCGCCTCGCGCCGGGGGACAGCAGCGGCAAGCCGGACTTCGGGAGCCGGGAGCGGCTGCCCATCAAGGTGCGCATTCATTACATGGTGGGGAACCATGACTGGTATTACCACCTCAAGGGGGAGGCCTTCGACCGCATCCGGACGGAGATCATCGAACAGATGGGCCTGAGCAACCCGGCCACCAACTTCCCCTTCGAGGCCGAAGAATATCCACCCCTGCTGGAGATCATGGAGCGTTACAAGATCTATGGCCGGCACGGGGATGCCTTCGACAAGTTCAACTTCGACCGGAAGCGCGGCAGGGATGCCTCCACGCTGGGCGACGCTTTCACCATGGACGTGTGCAACCGTTTCCCGGTGGAGGCGCTGAAGCGTTACGGGGATTACCTTCCTTCCGGGATCGTACAGAGCCTGCGGCTGATCACCAATATCCGCCCGGCGCTGGCCACGCCGCTGTGGATCAGCGGGCAGATCCGCAAGAACGCGGGCACCCCTTCCATGGAAAAGGACCTGAAGCGCGTCTGGGACCAGATCGCGGAGGAATTCCTCCAGCTCGACTTCCTGCGCAAGGCCGACAAGGCCTACCGCTTTGACGTGGTGGATGCCATGCAGATGGTGGTGAAGATCTCAGGCAAGGCCTCCTTTGGGACCATCAACGATGTGGTGACCTGGGTGCACAACATGATGTCGGAAGGGCTGCATTCCTTCGCGCCGCATGCGCTGAAGGAGCCCGCCTTCCTGCAGGACAGGGCCCGCTACGTGGTGTACGGACACACCCACCATTATGAGGTGGTCCCGCTGGATATCTCCGGCGGCGTGCTTTCCGAGAGCGAGATGTATTTCAATTCGGGAACGTGGCGCTCCTATTTCGACCTGGCGATCCGCAACCCGCGTGAGCAGAAGTTCGTGCCCTACCAGACCCTGAGCTATGTGGCCTTCTTCACAGGAGGAGAACGCGGCGGGCAGAACTTCGAGGCCTGGAGCGGCACCTACGCCTGAACGGCCCCTACTCCCCAACGGCTTCAGCGGGCGGCGGCCGGCGGAGCACCGCGAGAGGATCCCTGCCTTCGCGCAGGTTCAACCCGTGCAATAAAAGACCAAACTGGGAAAAACCGAACCACAGCAGGAAGAGCGTCAGGCCAATAGAAGCAGTGTCTATCCAGCGGGGCAAGGAAGTAATCACCTGACGCACCTGGCTATGCCAGCCAGTCACCTTGCCATCGTATTCGATCACCGCATCGAGCAGCTCGTGGATGTGCTGTTTGGTCTCGGTCATGTCTCCGCCGAGCAGGTAGGAAGTGTCGCTGGTGAAAACCTCGGCCTTGCGCACCAATTCCTGCATGCCGTTGATCTGGGCGTTGAGCGAATCCACGCCGCTGATGAGGCTGGCAAGGAACTGGTCGCCCGGTATTTCCAGGTTGAGGATGGGGAGATCGTTGATCTTCTGCAGGGTCCCGCGCAGGTTCTCGAGCGTTGCGCGGATCTGCCCGATGCCGCCCCTGGTCGTTTCCAGGCCGGGCAGGACATTGTTTTCCAGCGTATTGCTGAACTGATCAAAGAGCCGCCTGGCCTCATCGGTCTGGTCCTTGAGGGTGGCAAGGCTCTTCTCGGCGCCCTCCACGATGCGCAGGGTGCGCTCCAACTCCGTGCGGGCATTCCGGATGGCCGTCTGGGCCTGCACCAGTTCGGTGTCCACGGCTTCCATGCGGCGGACGGATTCGCGCGTCAGAGGGGTGTTATTGATCCAGAGGAGGGCGATGGCGGCCGCGCTGAGCAGGATCAACGCGGCGCTAAAATAGATCAAAAAGGCGGTAAAAATCCGGCGTGCCATGGCAATTCCTTTAACGAGGGAGGACGGGCAGCATCACTTGATCGTGGGGGCAAATCGGCTGACCTGGAACGACAGGAAAATTATACAGCCGAAAGGAACCCGGGGTTTTATGGTTAAATAGCGCACATGACGGAGAGAAAAGAAGGATACAAAGTCATTATCATCGGAGGCGGGCCGGGAGGGCTTTCCACCGCGCTGCACCTTGCCAGGGATTTTCCGGAGGTGGCGCGCGAAACACTGGTGATCGAGAAAGAGCATTATCCCCGATTTAAGCTATGCGCAGGCGGATTGGTAGTGGACGCAGAACTGATCCTCCAGCGCCTGGGGTTGGATACCTCCGAGGTCCCCCACGTGGACGCGGAGGAGGTGCGCCTCGATTTTGAGGGCAGGGGAGTCAGGCTGCGCCCGCCAGGCAGACACGCGCTGCGTATCATCCGCCGCGATGAGTTCGATGAATGGCTGGCGCACAAGACAAAGGAGAAAGGCATACAGATCCGGGAGGGCGTGAGCGTCAGGAATATCCTCCCGGATCGTGAAGGGGTAACGGTGGAAACGGAGGCGGGGAGCTTCCGGGCGCAGGTCGTGGTCGGCGCGGACGGCTCGAACGGTGTGACGCGGCGCTTCATCTTCCCGGACGAGCCCGTTTCCACCGCGCGGCTGCTGGAACTGATCACACCCGAGGCGGAGCAGGCCCAGACTCCCATGCGGGGACGGGAGGCCCCTCACACCGAAGCCTGCGCCTATTTTGATTTCTTTCCCGTGCCGGAGGGGATCGCCGGTTATACCTGGGACTTCCCCACCCAGGTCCGGGGGGAGCGGCAGCGCTGCTGGGGCGTGTACGATACCAATATGCTGGCACATCTCAGACGCCCGGCACTCAGGGAGCCCCTGCGCGAGGAGATGAAGCGACAAGGGTATGACCTGGGGGATTATGAGCTGAAAGGACACCCGATCCGCTGGTTCGAACCGGAGAGGCCCATGTCGGCGGGGCGGGTGCTGCTGGTGGGCGACGCGGCCGGCTCTGACCCGCTTTTCGGGGAGGGGATCAGCATCGCACTGGGGTATGGGGCGCTGGCCGCCCGGGAGATCGGCGAGGCTTTCCTGCGGAAAGATCTTTCCCTGGAGGGCTATAAACGCCGCGTGATGAGGAGCAGCCTGGGGCGATCGCTGGCGAGGCGCTGGTTCATCGCAAAGGTCATCTACCGAATGCGCTGGCGCTGGTTCCAGGTGCTGCTGTGGCGGGGGATGAAGATGGCGGTGCTGGGGGCGGGATGGCTGTGGGTGGTGAACTGGGGGAGGAAGCTCAAATAGTGTTCAGCGCTTGATATCGCGCAGAAAGCCGGGGGTATTCAGCTCGCGTTCCAACAGGTAGGTGAAGTATCCCTGCATGATGGTCTCAAGCTCCTTCTGAACACCGGCATCCGGATGGGCGCGGAGGGCCTCCCTCCAGGTGCTGCGCTGGAAGTGCCGCAGGAACTTGAGCGCCTCCAGCGAGATGGGGTGCAGGCCCTTCACGCGCTCGGCGCAGAACGGGCAGATCACACCCCCGGCGGCATACGAGAAGTACTGGTCTTCCGGGAGGATCTCCCGGCTGCAGTTGGCGCACTCGAAGAGCCGGGGCCGGAAACCGAGGAAATCCAGCAGGCGCATCTCGTAATAACGCACCGCCAGCCAGGGATCGGGCTGGGAGGCGAGCCGGGTGAGGGTCTCGGTGAGAAGGCGGAAGACGCCCGGCACGCCGATATCTTCATCGGGGATGAAGCGATCGAGCAGCTCGACCGCATAGGCGGCACAGCCTGTGAGGGTCAGGTCTTCGCGGATGCGGGGATATGAATCAATGGTCTCAGCCTGGGTGACGATCGAGAGGTCGCGGCCTTTTGAAAGCTGCAGGCTGACATGCGTGAACGGCTCCAGATGCCCCGCCTTGCGTGAGGTCAGCTTGCGGACGCCCTTGGCAATGGCACGCGTCTTGCCCTGCTGGAGGGAATAGAGCACCAGCAGGCGGTCGGCTTCACCCCAATCGCTGTGACGCAGGACCACGGCCTCAAGGCGGAAAGAGCGGAAATCGGTCATGCGCGTCCCGGGGCCGCTCAGCCCTCCCGCGGGGAAAGATGCTTGGGCGTGAAGGCCTCAGGGAGCAGCTCCGCAACAGTCATCTCGTGGACAAGCCGCCCTTCGCCATCACAGATCAGCACGACCGTGTCCAGGCCAAACTCGGCCAGCACCTGCCGGCAGGCGCCGCAGGGAGAGCCGCCATTATCGGTCACCAGCGCCAGCACCTCGAATTCACGCTCGCCCTCCGAGACGGCCTTGAAAACAGCCGTGCGCTCACCACAGATGGTCAGAGGGAACGAGGCGTTCTCTATATTGGCCCCGGTAAAGACGCGGCCGCTCTTGGTCTTCAATGCCGCGCCCACCGGGTAATGAGAGTAGGGGACATACGCATATTTGCGCGCCTGGCGGGCGGCCTCGATCAGGGACTGGCGTTCTTCCTTTGCAAGAGACATGGATTTTCCTTTTTCGCTCACTGCTGTTTTTTCTTTCTGCGTTCCACCTTCCGGATGGCGCGGGCCGGCATGCCGACCACCAGCGTATCCGGAGGGATGTCCCTGGTGACCACCGCGCCCGCGCCCGTGCGGGCCCCATCCCCAATGTTAAGCGGGGCCACCAGCATGGTATCCGAACCGATGAACACATCCTCGCCTATGACCGTGGGGTGCTTCTTCTCGCCGTCATAGTTGCAGGTGATGGTCCCGGCGCCGATGTTGGTCTCCGCGCCGATGGTGGCATTGCCAATGTAGGAGAAATGCCCCATCTTGACGCCCTCGGCCAGGTACGAGTCCTTGACCTCTCCGAAGTTGCCCATGTGGACATGATCCCCGAGGTGCGCGCCGCGGCGCAGGCGGGCAAAGGGGCCCATATCCACGTCATTCTCCAGCCAGGCACCTTCCAGCACGGAGGCAAGGACCTTGCAGCGGTCTCCGATCCTGGAATCGCGGATGATGGTATTGGGGCCGATCTGGTTGCCCTCACCGATCACGGTCTCTCCGTGCAAATAGGTATTGGGCAAGAGAATGGTATCACGCCCGATACTGACCCCGGTCTCGATGTAGGTGGATGAAGGGTCAAGGATGGTCACGCCGTTGAGCATGTGGCTGGCGTTGATGCGCCGCCGCATGACCGCCTCAGCCTCGGCCAGGTGCACGCGCGTATTGATCCCGATGGTCTCTTCGAGGTCATCCATGAGGACGGCTTTCACGGGGAGGCCATCCCGAACGGCCAGTTCCACGGTATCGGTCAGGTAATACTCACCCTTCTTTGAGAGCGGGATGCGGTGCAGCGCCTCCCAGAGCCAACCGGCGCGGAAGCAGTAGGCGCCCACGTTCAGCTCGGTGATCCGCTTCTGCTCCTCGGTGGCCGCCTGCTCCTCGATGATGGCGGTCACATCCCCATCCGGTCCGCGCAGGATGCGCCCGAAGCCGCGCGGCGAACCGGAGACGACCGTCAACAGGCTCATCGGCCCGGCGCTGGCCTGCTGCAACTCAACGAGGGCCTTCAGGGTCCCGGGGCGCAGCAGGGGCATATCGCCATAGCAGACCAGCACATAGTCGGTCGCGCCCTTGAGCAGCGGCTCGGCCTGCATGAGCGCATGGCCGGTCCCCAACTGGGGATCCTGGAGAATCGTTTCAGCCATGCCAGCCAGAAAGCTTTTCACGGCATCGCTCCCGTGACCGATCACCACCACGGGCTTCTCCGCGGCGGCCTGGCCCACCGCCTGAAGCGAGTGCCAGATCATGGGCCGCCCGGCGATGGAATGCAGCACCTTGGGAAGCGCGGATTTCATGCGGGTACCCAGCCCGGCCGCCAGCAAAACGGCAGTTGTCTTCATGATGAACGACTCCTGGAAAAAAAACAGGCCTAGTCCCCGAGCGGGGCCATAAGACCTGTGCCTGAGAAACGCCCCGCTGGATGCGGAGAAGAAGCTGGCTGGGGCGCCTGGATTCGAACCAAGATCCACAGCTCCAAAGGCTGGTGTGCTGCCCTTGCACCACGCCCCAGTGCGGGCGAAATTGTATCACAGGGGAAAGGCAGGGGCAATGTCAGGACTCTTCACCGGCTTCGCCAGGAAGGAGGCCCATTTTACGGGCCTCGTCGTAGGACAGGGCATCCGGATTGGAGGCGGGTTTGCCGTGTTTTTCGGCGGCCTGCTCCCAGAAATCGTCCATTTCCTGGGCTTTCATGGCGGGAGCGCCGGCCTGCTTGAGTAGAGCATCCATCTCCGGGGAGAGCGGCAGCTCGCCGGTCCGGGTTTTGGCCTTTTTGGGCGGCTCCTGAGCCGGGGGAAATTGATCGGGCTTGACCAGCGGGCCGGTCACGCCCATCTGGGTAAGAGCCTTCTCCACGTGCTCGCGCAGCATCAGCATGGCCTGGACCGTGTCGAGCACGCGCTCGATCCCCGCCAGGCCCTTGCCTGCCACCAGCAGCGAATAGGAAGCATCCACCGGGATAAAGAGCAGGTCCTGATCGCCGCCGGGGAAAACGTGGAAGTTCTCCAGCCGCTCCTGATGGATGAAACGCGAGGCTTTCAGACTGGCGGCGTAGATGGCGGTGAGCGCCGAGAGGAGCGAGACTTCCATGCTGCTATCGCGCAGGTCGCCGGCGCGCGCCAGGACGCGGCCCCGATCACTGAGCAGGAAGACGGCGTGGGCCTCCACATCCTGCCGGAAGTTGGTCAGCAGCTCGGAGAGGCGGCTCTGGCGGGCAGCCACGCGCTCTTCGGTCTCGGGGGGGAAGATGACACGGGTGAGGCCCAGGCTGCGCTCCACCACATCCAGGAAATCGGCCAGGGGGATGGGCTTGGTGAAGACGGCCACCGCCCCGGCGTTGAGCATCTGCTCGCGGGCGCGGCGCTCCAGCAGCCCGCTGATGAGGATGACCTTCACATCGGGGTTGCGGGCGCGGATCTTGTGCACCAACTCGATGCCGGTCATGCCGGGAAGGAGGTAATCGGCCACCAGCAGATCCACGTGGCGGCGCGAGGCGGCCAGGATGGCCTCCTCGCCGGAAGGCGCTTCGATCACATCCAGCTCATGCCCCATGGTCTTGAGGGTGGAGTGCATCAGATGAACGATATTGCGCTGGTCGTCCACAAGCAGGATGCAAGGGTTCATGGGGGCACCATCCTGTGAAGCGAAGGGCTAGAGAAACTTTTCCGCGAAATGACAGGCCACCAGATGGTCAGGCTTGATCTCGCGAAAGACGGGCTCCTCCACCGAGCAGACCTGCTCCGCGATGGGACAGCGCGGGTGGAAACGGCAGCCTTTAGGCGGGTTCAGCGGGCTGGGCACATCGCCCTTCAGGACGGTGCGCTTGCGCTTGAGCTTGGGGTTGGGGACGGGGATGGCCGACATGAGGGCCTGGGTGTAGGGATGCAGGGGAAGGCGGTACAGCTCTTCGCGCGAGGTAAGCTCCACCACCTTGCCCAGGTACATGACCGCCACCCGGTCGGAGATGTGCTCCACCACGCTCAAGTTGTGGGCCACAAACAGGTAGGTGAGGCCCAGTTCCCTCTGGAGATCTTTGAGAATGTTCAGAACCTGCGACTGGATGGAGACATCCAGCGCGGAGACGGGCTCATCGCAGACGATGAACTTGGGGCGCAGGGCCAGAGCGCGGGCGATGCCGATGCGCTGGCGCTGCCCGCCTGAGAACTCGTGAGGGTAACGGCGGGCATGGTAATCCTCCAGGCCCACCTTTTTGAGGGTGTCCAGCATCAGGTCGAAGCGCTCGGAGGGCGTGCCGATGCGGTGAATGTTGAGGCCTTCCATGACCGACTCGCCGATGGGGACACGCGGGTCCAGGGAGGCGTAGGGGTCCTGGAAGATGATCTGCATATCGCGGCGCACGCGCTTCAGCTCACCACCGCGCAGCTTGAGCACATCCTGCCCATCGAAGCGCACGGACCCGGAACTGGGCTCGATCAGCCGCAGCATGGAGCGGCCGACGGTGGTCTTGCCGCAGCCCGATTCACCCACCAGGCCCAGGGTCTCGCCCTTCCTTACGGTGAAGGAGACATCATCCACGGCCTTGACCCAGTTCACAATGCGCTGCATCAGGCCGGCGCGCACGGGGAAATACTTGACCAGGTGCTCGATCTGGACCAGTTCCCGGGCGGGGGCGGGAGGCGTTTCCACGTTCATGGCTGCATTCTCGACGGTCGTCATCGAGCCTCCAGGGGGGCGGTATGGCCGTGCTCGGGGGCATCCTGATAGAGCCAGCAGCGCACGAGATGGCCGGGTTTCTCCACGGTAAGGTCCGGCTTGATCTGCGTGCAGATGGTCAGCCCGTATTTCTCGCGGGCCGGGCAGCGGGGCGCGAAGCGGCAGCCGGGAGGCAGGTTCACAAGGTTGGGCACCGAGCCCGAGATCACATCCAGGCGTTCCTTGATCTCACCCAGCACGGGAATGGAGCCCATCAGGCCCTGGGTGTAGGGATGCATGGGCTCCTCGAAGAGCGGGTCCACATCCGCCTGCTCGACGATCTCACCGGCATACATGACGGCCACGCGCTCGGCCATCTCGGCAATGACGCCCAGGTCATGGGTGATGAGGATGACGGAGGTGCCCATCTTCTCACGCAGGTTGCGCATGAGGTCAAGGATCTGGGCCTGGATGGTCACATCCAGGGCGGTGGTAGGCTCGTCCGCGATCAACACCTCGGGGACACAGGCCAGGGCCATGGCGATCATCACCCGCTGGGCCATGCCTCCCGAAAGCTCATGGGGGTAGGATTCGGCGCGGCGCTCGGCATCGGGAATGCCCACCATCTTGAGCAGCTCCACGGCGCGGCTCTGGCCGGCCTCCCTGCCGAAATCCTGGTGAATATTGAGGACCTCGGCGATCTGGTCGCTCACCTTGAAGACCGGATTCAGGGCGGTCTGCGGCTGCTGGAAGATCATCGAGATGCGGTTGCCGCGGATCTTGATCATATCGCTTTCGGGCAACTCCAGTAGGTTCTCGCCATCCAGCGTGATCTCACCCTCGATCACGCGGCCGGGAGGCGCAATGAGGCGC
>CAZSPX010000091.1:0-10570 GCA_964608885.1 uncultured Anaerolineaceae bacterium
GGGTCTGGCTGGTGCCGCCGCCCCCGACGATGGTGACATTGTAGGAGACGGTGAGCCCCCCGCCGTATTTCCCCGTCCCCGTGCAGGAGCGGTAGTTCGGCGAGGCCGGATCGTTCACCCAGCCGCACCCGTTCGCGTACAGCTTGGAGCCGTATTGCGGATCGGTTTCCGGCACGGGCCTGGCGGTGTACGTGGTGGCAACAGAATTGATCTTAAAAATGGTGTTTGGAAAATTAATGTAGCTCTCGACCTGTTCGTATCCGTTGGTCGCAGTATTGCCCACCAGCTCGATCGTGTACGTGCTGCCGATCATGAGCATCATGGTCCCGCCGGCTGCCACCGAGACGCCATCCAGCCTTACGTCCGTCACCGCGTTCCGGCTCTGGGAGACCAGATGCTCCACGAAGATCTCGCGCGGGGTGGGGGTGCTGACGGTTCCCAGGCCATCGGCGGTCGCGGTGATGTGAAAACGGCGCGTCGTGTTGTAGGCCGCGCTGGTGCGGGTCACCTGGACCTCATAATAGACGTCTGTGCAGGCCCCGGCCGCGAGGCTCGGGATCGAAATGGTGGTCAGCGATCCCGACCGCAGGCTAATGAACGCGTTGCTGCTGTCCCAGACAAAACTGGAAAGCACATTGGCGGCCGCCGTGTCGCCGGTATTGCAGACACGCGCCCCCACCGGGAAGTTGTTCGGTCCGGAGTTGACGTTGTTGCTGTCCAGGCCCACCACGTTCCATGTGAGCGGTGTAATAGTGAGGTTGGCCGCTGCAAACACCACGCCCTGTGCCGGAAGCGCCAGCGTGAGGATGAAGCCAATGGCGAGGAGCATCCGCCCCCAGGAAAATGATTTTGCTCTCATGTGACCTCCATGGGCTGCGGGTTCATGTGATTTTCCACCCGGAGGATGGCAGCCCATTCGATTAAGATCTGATGGAACCATGCAAACCTGTGATCGTCCACCCGTAAGATCCCGGACCCCGCCATAAAATCAAAGAGCCGGGCACGCGCCCGGCTCCATCAAGTCCACCATACGTTCCGCGCACGGGCCGGGAGTGACTGGGATGAAGTTGGAGCCCTGCGCGCCTTGAATAAATGAAAAGGATAATTAACTGTAAATTTAGGCAATTTTAATGCCTAATAAGGGGGTGTCAAGTCGTTTTACATTATTGAAAGGATTGTGCAATCCGGCCCGGCCTCCTCTTTTCCGCAGCTCCTCCTTCCTCCCCGCACGCAGATGATAAAATAACCCCACATGCTCCCCGATTTCCGCGTCCGCCAGCGTGACTACCTGCTCGAGATCTCGCGCGCCCTCACCCAGGAACTCGACCTGGAGAAGCTGCTGGCGCGCATCCTGCGCATCTCCATCGAGATGCTTGCAGGGCAGGCCGGTTTGATCGCCCTCAAGGAGACCGACGGCTGGCGCGTGGCCGCCGTCCACGGCATCCCCCCGGCCATCCTCTCCTACCTGGAGCCGCTGCTGGCCGAAGAGAAGGTGCGCGAGCTGGATATCCGCGAGCTCAACCGCATGCTCAAGGACCTGGCCTACACCGCCAGCATGGGACTGCTGAACGGGGCGGGCCTGCCCCTGGCCGCCCACGACCAGGTCATCGGGGTGATCTTCATCTTCCGCACCTATCCCGACCTCTTCTCGCCCAATGACCGCGGCCTGCTGCAATCCTTTGCGGACCAGGCAGCGATCGCGGTCTACAACGCCCAGCTCTACGGACAGGTCTCGTATGAGAAGCAGCGTCTCGATGCCCTGCTGGACTCGGGCGCGGACGGGATCCTGATCCTGAAGGCGGACCATACCATCGAGCGCGTCAACTCTGCTTTCGAGAAGCTCTACGGCCGCCTCCGCAGCGACCTGATCGGTAAGCCCCATGAGGAGATCCTCCGCTGGGCACGCGACCCGCAGGGCGTCACGCTGGAGGAGGCCGAGCGGGGAGGCTGGCCCCTGACCCCCAATGCCAGCCTGTATGTGGAAGGCGACCTGAAACGCGAAGGCCTGCCTCCCCTGCCCGTGGGCGTCACCTACGCGCCCCTGCTCTCCGCGGAGGGCAGGCTGCGCAACATCCTGGTCAGCGTGCGGGATATCACCCACTTCCGCACCGCTGAAGAGATCAAATCCACCTTCATCAGCATTGTCAGCCACGAGCTGCGCACGCCTGTGGCCCTTATAAAAGGGTATGCCTCCACGCTGCGCCGCGATGACGCCCGCTGGGACAAGCACACCATCAACGACTCGCTGGCCGTGATCGAGGAGGAAGCCGACCGTCTCTCGCGCATGGTGGATGACCTGCTGGACGCC
The DNA here is from genome assembly GCA_964608885.1 of uncultured Anaerolineaceae bacterium. Lineage (GTDB taxonomy): Bacteria > Chloroflexota > Anaerolineae > Anaerolineales > Villigracilaceae > JACPVF01. The sequence goes on from CAZSPX010000091.1 coordinate 2,309, forward strand.
TCCCGCCTGCAGGCCGGGGGGCTGAGCCTGAGCAAAGGGGATGTGGCCCTGCCCGCCCTGGCCGAACGCGCTGCCGGGCGCTTCGCCTCCGAAAAGGGAAAACACAGCTTCGTGGTGGATTTTCCTCCCAACTTTCCCGTCGTGCTCGGGGATGAGACCCGCATCGAGCAGGTGATCTCCAACCTGATCTCCAACTCGCTGAAATATGCCGCCGGGGGCGAGATCCGCATCAGCGGCAGCCTGCGGCCCGATGATGTCATTGTCTGTGTCAGCGACGAGGGCCCCGGCATCGACCCGCGCGACCTGCCTCATATTTTCGACCGTTTCTACCGCTCCACGAATGCCGTCAAGCAGACCAAGGGCGCCGGGCTGGGACTCTACCTGGCACGCGCCATCGTCGAGTCGCACGGCGGGCACATCTGGGCCGACCCGCAGCCCGGGGCAGGCGCGCGCATCTGCTTCTCCCTGCCGCGTTGACCGGTCCTTTCGTGACCGGACATCTCCCTCGCAATTCCCTCATTGAAATATTGATGCATCCCGCATGTAGGGTAAAATAAGTCGTTTGCCATCTCTTAACCTGCAACTGGAATCACTCATGCCTCAAACCCAAATCGCCTGCCCCAACTGCCGCCGGATGATCGCAGCCAACGTCGAGCAGCTCTTTGATGTGACCGCCGATCCCCAGGCCAAGCAGCGCCTGCTCGGCGGCACCTCCAACGTGGCGCGCTGCCCGCACTGCGGTTATGAAGGCCGTCTGGCCACCCCCATCGTTTATCATGACAACAGCAAGGAATTGCTGCTCACCTTCTTCCCGCCCGAGCTCGGACTGCCCCTCAACGAGCAGGAAAGGGTCATCGGGCCCATGATCAAGCAGGTCACCGACCGCCTGCCCCCGGAGAAGCGCAAGGCCTACCTGCTCAGCCCGCAGGCCAACCTGACCTACGAGTCGATGATCGAGACCATCCTGGGCAAGGACGGCATCACCCCCGAGATGATCAAGGCCCAGCAGGAGCGCGTCATGCTGATGGAGCGCCTGCTGCAGGCCAGCTCTGCGGATGTGCGCACCGAGATCATCAAGCAGAACCTGCCATCGTTCGATGAGCAGTTCTTTGCCCTGTTCAGCCGCCTGCTGCAGGGCGCCATGACCGGCGGGCAGGAGCCCGTGGCCCGGCAGATGGCCGAGGTCCAGAAGCAGCTCCTTGAAGAGACCGAGTTCGGCCGCGGTCTGCAGGAATCGGTCAAGGAGCTGGAGGCCGCCTCCAAATCCCTGCAGGAGCTGGGGCAGGGCCTGACCCGCGAGAAGCTGCTTGAGCTGGTGATCGCCGCCCCCAACGATGCCCGCCTGAAGGCCTACGTGCAGCTCGCCCGCCAGGGAATGGACTATTCGTTCTTCCAGCTGCTCACCGACAAGATCGACAAGTCGGTGGGGGCCGAGAAGGACCGGCTGGAAACAACCCGCAACAAGCTGCTCGATTTCAGCAACGAGATCGACCGGCAGCTGGAGGCCCGCTACAAGCAGGCGCAGGACTTCGTCGAGAAGATCCTGGAGAGCGAGGATGTGGCCGCCGCCACTCACAGCAACCTGGAGGGCTTCTCGCAGGATGCCGTGGATATCGTCCAGAGCCTGCTGCGCCAGGCTTCCGAGAAGAATGACTATACGCGCATGGGCAAGCTGCAAAAGATGGTCCAGGTGCTTCAGGAGGCCAGCGCTCCCCCGCCGGAGGTGGCCTTCATCGAGCAGCTCCTGGATGCGCCTGACGAGGCCGCCATTGAGAAAATGCTCACGGACAACGCCCCCATGGTGAACGACGGCTTTATGGAAGCTCTGAACGGGCTTGTGGCCCAGATCGACTCTGCCGCCGGGCAGGGCAACGCCGAGGCCAAGGCCCTCAGCGAGAAGCTCGGCCAGGTCTACAAGACGGCCCTCAAGTTCTCGATGAAGAAGAACCTGGGCTGACCATCTCTCACCCTTTTAAGCGCATCCCGCCGGGCTTTACCCGGCGGGATTTGATTCCAGTCCAGTGGCCTTTCGAAGAGATCCGTCTCCACAATCAGGTCCCCCTGCACAATTTGCTTATTCCTGCTCCTCCCCGCCCGTATCCACCACAGCACCCGCCGCGCCCGAGGCCGCGGCCAGGGCTTCAACCGTCAGGTTGAAGGCCTTGGCGAACCCGGCCACGAACCGACCGCCCTTCATGGTGATGCGCCACAGGCGGAAATCTCCGAACTCGAAGAGCGGCGCGGAGCGCGGGAAGCGCTCGATGTAGCGGCCCCGCGCCGGGAGGTATCCCGGCTCGCCGGTCAGCAGGATCTCAGCGCTGCCGCGCAGCTCCACCCGCCCCAGAGTAAGCGGGTCGGCGCGGCCATCGTCCGTCTCAGTGATCAGCAGGCTGACGCGCTTGTCTTTCTGCATATCCTGCGTGTGCATCGCCAGCTCGCTGGTCAGGAGGTGAAAGACCGAGAAATCCTCCGCAAAAGCATAAGGCACCATCGAGACCGAGGCGGCCCCGCTGCGCGCCGTCCCCAGCGCGGCCACACGACTGCCGCGGATCAGGCTGGCAAGTTGGCGCTGGAATTCGGGCTTCAATCTTCATCTCCCGGCCGCGGGTTATCGAGCCGCACGCCGTGCCCGCGCACGGTGTCGATGTACTGGTGCACCGGGTCAATGGAAGCCAGGCGGTCGCGCAGCCTGCGGATCAGCGCATCCAGCGCCTGGTCCGAGACCCCCGCGGACTGCTCCTCGCCCCATACCGCCGCCACCAGCTCCGTGCGGCCGATCACCTGTCCCTGCTTGTCATACAGCCGCCAGAGCAGCTTGAACTGCTGCGCCGAGAGCGGCGGCACCAGCTGCTGCTGGTTCACCCACACCCGCCGGGACTTGGGGTCCATCATCAGCCGCCCGGGCTTGCCCAGCCCCTCCGCCAGCGGCATGGTCGCGTCCGAGGTCAGGAAGATGAACTGCTGCGCCAGGGCGATCCCCACCATGTCCCCATCCTGCAGCATGACCGGCGCCGACACCTCCACGCCGTTGTGATGGGTCCCGTTCTTGCTGCCCAGGTCCTCCAGCATCGCGCCTTCCGGCGAGGGGGTGATGCGGGCATGGAAGCGCGAGACCTGCCGGTCCAGGATGATCACATCACAGGTGGTCTCGCGTCCCATTACAAGGGTGTGGTTCAACGGCCAGCGCTGGCCCTTTAATGGCCCCTCCTGGGCGACCAGCATGGGGAACTCTTCAAGGTTTAAATCCATACACTCTCCCTGCCGATTTCAATCAAATGACAACGAATGAGGGCTCCAAAGGCGTTTATAATATAGCAGAAAATCGGTCATCTGTGCAGAATTCCACGCCGAGATGATTGTGCAGTGACCGAGAACGGAGAAGAGTGCCCCTGTCACTGAAAAAAGGGGAGGTCCTGCGCGGCCGCTACAAGATCCGTGAGCAGATCGGCCAGGGCGGGATGGGCAGCATCTACCTGGCGGATGATCTGCGCCTGGAAGGCCGCCTGTGCGCCCTCAAGGAGGTCGAATACGACCGCGCCCTCCCGCAGCGCGTCCTGGAAGAGGCCCGCGAGCAGTTCCTGCGCGAGGCCACCGTGCTCGCGCGCCTGGACCACCCCAACCTGCCCAAGGTGTCGGACTTCTTCTCCAACGGCCCGCGCGATTACCTGGTGATGGATTACGTCCCCGGGCGCGACCTTCGCGAGCTGATGATGGAAGCCCGCCGCACGAAGACATTCCTCGACGAGCGCCAGGTGCTCGGCTGGGCCAGCCAGCTTGCAGATGCGCTGATCTACCTGCACAGCCAGGAGCCTCCCATCATCCACCGGGACATCAAGCCCAGCAACCTGAAGATCACCCCCAACGGTCTCGTCAAGCTGGTGGATTTTGGGCTGGTCAAGATCCTGGCTCCGGAAGAGGTCACCATCACCATCATCCAGGGGCAGGGCACCGCCCTCTACACCCCTCTCGAGCAGTATGGCGGGAATGACGCCCACACCGATGTGCGCGCCGACATCTATTCCTTCGGTGCGACCCTGTACCACATCCTGACCAACGACCCGCCTTCCGAAGCCCGCAAGCGCTTCCTGCAGCCTGAGAGCCTGGTCCCGCCGCGCGAGATCAACCCGGCCATCACCCCGCGCACCGAAAGGGCCGTCCTGTGGGCGATGGCCCTGCACCCCGATGAGCGCCCCAAATCGATGGAGGCCCTGGACGAGGTGCTCTTTGGCACGCGTGAGTTCCCCAGCGGGCAGGGCGTCCGCCGCACGGTCCAGCGCTCACCCTGGGAGTTCGCCCTCAACCCGCCCGAGAGCCTGCTGGTGTGGGCGGCAGGGGGCCTGCTGTTCATCAGCCTGATTGCGACTTTGATGCGTTAGCGCGCCGGCTCCAAACGGCCGCCGCGATCGCCCCCAGTAATTGTCCCCCCAGCGTAAAAGCGAGGATACCGCCCATCCCCTCCGAGGCGGTCCAGTTCTGCACGCCCGGCAGTCCCAGGGCGATATAGTTATACGCCAGCAACCCCCCCACCAGCACACACAATGACCAGCGTACCCCTTCGCGCCCGTTGCGGATGCGGCTGACCGCCAGGAACGCCAGCCAGGCTCCCCCGGCCAGCATGAGCAGCTCCAGCAGCCAGGCGTTGAATTTGGGATACCCCTCCGCTGAGACATAGGGGTCCGGTTGTGGCGTGGGCGGCGGAGGCGTCTCGGTCACGGGCGTCTCCGTGAGGACCGGGACCACCACCGTCACAGCCGCCCCGCCTGCCAGCGAGACATCCATGCGCAGCGCCTCGGAGACCACGGCCGGCTCGCTGGAGGCTTTGATCTCCAACAGGCCCGGCTTGTCCAACCCGAAGGAGGCCCGCGCCACGCCCTGCTGTGTGACCGCGTCCACCTGCTGGAGGATGCCACTGCCCTCCCCCGTGAGCAGCATGGTAAAGCGCACCACCGTCCCATCTGGCACGGCATGACCGTTGTGGTCGCGCAGGATGCCCGTCCGCACCGCGATCGTATCCCCGATGCGGAAGAGCGGCATGGGGGTCGGTTCGGGGGTCTGCGTCCCTTCATCGGAGGCCTCGGGCGCGGGCAGGTCGAGCGAGAGGCTGATGATCTGGTCCGGGTCGGGCGTCATGGCGGTGATCAGGTCATAGCCGATCCCCTGCACGGAAACCGGCGGGAACCCGGCCGCGGTCACCTCCTCGAAAAGCACCCGGGCGGCCACATCCACAAAGGCCGGGCCGCGGCTGTAGAGGGCAAAATAGGCAGTCAGCTTGGAGATGTCGGTGGCGTCCAGGTAATAGGGTGCGCCGAAGACGAACAGGATCACGCGCCGGTCGCGCAGCGAATCCTGCCGCTCGGAGAGGAAGCGCCGGAGCAGGTCCAGCTGGCCGCTGTGGGTGTCCGCCAGCGAGATCACGATCCAGTTGGCGCGCCCCAGGTCCGATTCCATGAACTGCGGGCTGGTCCCGTCCAGCAGCATGCGCAGATGCTCGAAGGAATAGGAAGCTGTGCGGAAGGAGGAGGTCTGGTTGCCGCTCTCCGGCCCGTACAGGCGCAGGATGGCCTGCTGCAGGGCATCGATCGCCAGCAGGGGCTCCTCCGGGCAGGTGCTGCACTGCTTCGCCATGCCTGAATCGGTGATGAACACCAGCCGCTCCGTGACCTGCGGCGGGGAGGGCAGGACGGTGGCCAGGTCCTGGGCTTCGGGACTGATCAGGGTCACCGCCCGGCGGGCGATCTCATACACCAGGTCCTGGCTGTTCACCCCGCCCGCGGGCTGGTTCTGGGACTGCATCACGGTGGGGAATCTGAACTCGCCGTAGAGCTTGTACTTCTGGGTGAGGATGCGCAGGACGGCCGCATCCACCTGCCGGGCGAAGACCGGGTCTTCGGCATATTTCTGGTTGAAAAAGGTCAGGGTCTGGAGGATGGAGTTGTAATAGTCCTCGGGCGTGGCCGCCGCATTCTGACCGAGATAGAGCAGGTCGTTGCCCGCCAGGAAGGCATCCCGGGCCGCGGTGCGCATCAGGAACGGCTCCCCATAGAAATTGCGAACCGCCCGGGATTGCAGATCGTCGCTGACCACCAGCCCGCCTGCCGCGCGCCAGCCCGCGAACTCGGGCAGGTTGAGGATCTGCGTGAGCGCCTGCGAGTCGAAGCTGACGGGGCGCGTGGTGGCGCGGATGTTGCCCTGCAAGCCCTGGTATCGGATATGCGAAACAAGCAGTCCATCCGCCCCGGCCTCGGGAGAGGGGGCGTTCCCCGTCACAGCGAAGAAGGGCGCCAGCTCGATCTGCTTGAGCTGCTCCAGCGATTTGCGGACGGTGGAGATCTCCTCCTCGGTGGAGCGGTCTGTGCCGCCGCGCCCGGGGAAGTGCTTGGCGATGACCGCCATGCGCCCCCGGCTGCCGGTGTGCAGCCCGGCGATATACGCGCGTCCCATCTCCCCCACCCAGAAGGGATCGCCGCCGAAGGCGCGCGTCCCCAGGTCTCCGCTGGCCAGGGGATTGGGTGATTCGAGCACATCCAGAGAGGGGCCCAGATACAGGTTCACGCCCAGGTAGGAAAGCTCCTCGCCCATCGCCTGCCCGGTCTGGTTCGCCAGGGCCGGGTTCCAGGTGGCTCCCAGCGCCATCTCGTTGGGGAGCTGGGTGATGCCGCTCAGCACCTGGTCATAGGGATAGCCGTTGCCCTCCTGCGAGAGGCCGATCCAGAGCGGGACATAGTTGAGGCGTGCGGGCTGCCCGGTGGCCGGGTTGACCACGCTCCCCAGCGAGTTGTCCCAGGCGGCGCGCTGCAGTGACTCGACCAGCGCCTGCGCGTTCGAGACGGTATCGGGCGCGGCCGTGAAGTTGTCATTGGCCGCCGTGAGGACCGCCCCGCCGATGTAGTGGTTGGTGATCAGGTCATGGATGTAGGAATCAGGCCCGGTATCCGTGCCGGTGAAGGTCACCAGAAACAATTGTCCCAGCCGCTCGGCGGGGCTCATGTTATTGAACAGGGCCTGGGCCTGCGCACCGGGTGTGGGGGTTTGGGCCGCGGCGGGACGCATGGGGATGAGGGCGCTCCCCAGCCAGGCCAGCAGGAGCAGGATGCCCGGCAGGGAACGCCGGACCAGGGCCTGCCCCCGGCCCCTTCTCTCCTTCCGCGGACCCGGCCTCATCAGCCTCTCCCCAGGGCGCGGACCGCGGTCAATGGATCGTCGGTGATGAACCCATCCACCCCCCAGCCCTTCAGGCGCTCGATCTCCTCCCGGCCGTTGACCGTCCAGGCAACGATGCGCCGCTTGAGCTGGTGCACGCGCGAGACCTGCCGCGCGCTGGCATCGCTGAGATGCGGGTGCAGGGCCTCGAAGTCACTGAACATGAACCCAAAGGATCGCGCCCAGGCGCCCTTCCAGCCGGGAAAGGCCAGCAGCCCGCAGGGGACCTCCGGCAGCAGCCGGCGCGCCCGCCTGAGATTGAGTCCCAGGAAGGAGGAGAAGAGGATGCGCTCCTGGAGCCCGTGAGCCTTGACCAGCGCGCAGACCTTGTTCACCAGCCCATCGAGAGGGGTGGAATAATTGGTCAGCTCCACGTTGATGATGGCCCGGCTGCCTAGGGCCTCGAAGACCTCGGCCAGGGTGGGGATGCGCGTGCCCCGGAAACGCTCCTCGAAGAGCGCCCCGGCGTCCAGCGCCCTCATCTCCGCCAGCGTGAGCTGCGAGACCTTGCCGTGCCCGCCCGTGGTGCGGTCCACGCTCGCATCGTGGATCACGACCACCTCACCGTCCGCGCTCAGCTTGGCATCCAGTTCCACGCCATCGGCGCCCTGTTCCAGCGCCAGTTCGAAGGCGGGCAGGGTGTTCTCAGGCGCGTACTTGGAGGCCCCGCGATGGGCCAGCAGGAAGGGATGGGGAAATCTCTCGAACATTAATCTTACCGTTCGACCGGCCTTCCGGCCGGTCAGGCGCGGCGCTTACAGTTCAACGAAATAAGCCTGCGCGGCGCGGTCAAGCATATCACGCGACATGATCGGCGGGACCGCCATGTAGGAGGCGATATCCAGGATCTGGTCGCACAGGTCGCGCGGGTGGGAGGCCCGCAGCTTGCGGTTGCGCTTGATATACCATTCCTGCAGCAGGTAGGCCAGCCCCTGGTCGTTGTACTCGACGTGCTTGTCGGCGGCCACCCGCCGGAAGATCTCGCGGTACTCCTCGAAGGTGGGGTCGCCGATCTCGATCTTGTGGCGCAGGCGGCGCAGGAAAGCCTCGTCCACCAGGTCC
>CAZSPX010000092.1:0-10494 GCA_964608885.1 uncultured Anaerolineaceae bacterium
GGCCGAAAAATATATTTTTCACACATGCCCGTCACGTCCGGTTAACCCTCGCCAGATAGAATGATCTGCATGGAACAAATCGAGCCCCGGCAGCGTCAAGACCGTACCCCTTTCAAAACCGTCGGGAACTTCCATTGCAGTACCGTTGGGGGGTGCGACTTCCGGGCTTCGGGAGCGTTATATTATATGTAAAAGAAAGGAGGCTACGATGTTAGTTGCGGCAGTCCTGATGGGTGTGTTGGTATTCGCCCTCCTGGCCGGCGCCAATTTGTTTGTCGCCGAGTACAATGCCGACGAGCTCAACAGCATGGGCATCGAGCGAAAATCATGACCATTCCAACCTCCCATCCACTCACCTAGCCCGGTGCCAGGATCCCATCCGCACCGGGCATTTTTTATTTAATTTTCTCCCTACCGAATGGTCGGTAGATTTTTCATATGTGCGATATAATACCAAAAACCGACCGGAGCCGGACACGTGGACCTCAGCCTCTCCCCCGAACACCTGATGACACGGAAAACGGTGCGCGACTTCGCCCTGCGTGAAGTGCGCCCCCTCATCAAGGAATACGACCGCCGGCAGGAGCCCATCCCTTCCGTGCTCGAGCGCATGGGCCAGCTGGGGATCCTCGGCCTGTGCCTTCCGGTCCGGTACGGCGGGCAGGGCATGGATTACCTCTCTCTTGGGCTGGCCTGCGAGGAGCTGGAGGCTGTGGATACCCACCTGCGGGTGGCGATGTCGGTCCATACCGGCCTGTGCGCGCTGACCCTCTTCCAGTGGGGGACGGAGGCGCAGAAGCAGAAATTCCTGCTCCCGCTCGCCCGCGGAGAAAAGCTCGGTTGCGGGGCCTTCACCGAGCCCGGCATGGGGTCGGACGTGGCCGCCATGCGCGCCTCCGCCACGCGCCGCGGCGGGAGCTATCTCCTTAACGGCGAGAAGATGTGGATCTCGCTGGCCTCCAAAGCGGATTACGTGATGGTCACGGTCAAGACCGGCCCCGAGGCGCGCAAGGCCTCCGAGGGCCTCTCCAGCTTCCTGGTGGACCTCAGCTCTCCGGGCGTCACCCGCGGCGACCTGCACGGCAAGCTCGGCGTGCGCGCCGGGTCCACCGGCTGGATCTCCTTCCAGGATGTGGAGGTGCCGGAGGAGAACCGCATCGGCGAAGAGGGCGAGGGCTTCAAGATTACCATGTCCGCCTTCGATAACGGGCGCTATACGGTGGCTGCGGGGGCAGCGGGGATCATCCGCGCCTCATTGGAGGCCTCCGTGGAGTATGCGAAGAACCGCCAGGCCTTCGGGCAGCCCATTGCGCAGCACCAGTTGGTCCAGGAGAAGCTGGCCCGCATGTCGCAGGACTATGAGATCGCCCGCCTGCTCTATTACCAGGTGGGCTGGCTGAAGAACCTGGGCCGCCGCTCCACCCGCGAGACCTCCTACGCCAAGAAGTTCGCCACCGAGGCCTCCTTCCAGGCCGCCAGCGAGGCCATTCAGATCCACGGGGCCTACGGCTACAGCGACGAGTACGACCCGGAGCGCTTCCTGCGCAACGCCCGCGGGGCCATGATCTATGAAGGCAGTTCGGAGATCCAGACGCTGATCCAGGCCGGCTATGCCCTGGGCGAGCGCAGCGACCGGCCCCTGCGCTGCGAGCTTCCCGCTTACGATGAGCAATTCTGGCAGAGCTGACCCGCATGAGCAACCCGCCCTTCTCCTTTGTCCTGGTCTTCCTGCTCTTCAGCCTGATCTTCTTTTACAACACCTACCGCCTGTGGTTCCATACCGAAAGGTATTACACCGATATCCGCTCCAGCCTGGAGCGGACGCCCTCGCTGTATCCCTTCCGGGAGTTCTTCCTGCGGGGGATGGAGAACCGCCGCAGATGGGAGCTCCTGCAAAAGTCTTTCAGCATCCTGGGCCTGATCGCGGTCCTGGCCGCTGACGCACTGATCATCTCCGCCTGGCTGGCAGGCCGGCATCCATAATTGCCATCAAGAAGGAGGAATATCTTGAAGATCATCGCCTGTATCAAGCAAGTGCCCGACAGCGAAGCCAAGGTCACGGCTTCCGGCGGGCAGGTTTCCTGGGGTGAAGCTCCGCTGGTCATCAACCCCTTTGATGAGTATGCCGTGGAAGGCGCCCTCCAGCAGAAGGAAGCCGCCGGCGGCACCGTCACGGCGCTGTGCATCGGCCCGGAGTCCGCACGGGATGCCCTCAAGCACGCCCTGGCCATGGGCGCGGATGAGGCCATCCTGGTCTCCGATCCCGCGCTGGCCGCCCTCGACACGCAGGGCGCGGCGCGCATCCTGGCCGCCGCCATCCAGAAAACGGGCGGCGTGGAACTGGTGGTCTTTGGCCGCCAGACCCTCGACGATGGCTCCGGAATCACCGGCGCGCAGACCGCCCGCGTGCTGGGCTGGCCCCTGCTCAGCCTGGCCGGGCAGATCAAGATCCAGGAGGGCGGCATCCAGGTGGAGCGCGTCATCGAGGAAGGCCGCCAGACCATGGGCGCCAGGCTGCCCGCCGTGATCAGCGTGGTGCAGAGCATCGGCGAGCCGCGCTACCCCTCCTTCATGGGCATCCGCAAAGCCGCCAAGGCTGAGATCCCGGTCTGGTCGCTGGCGGACCTGGGCATGCCTGCCCCGGCCCCGTTGGTGACCCGCCTCGAGCTGATGTCTCCCCCGGCCCGCGATACGGCCTGCGAGATCATTTCGGGCGAGACCCCTCAGGCCATCGCCGAAACCCTTGTGGACAAGATCCTGGCGGAGAAGGTGCTATGAAAACCCTCGTCTATATCGATCATTTCAAGGGCGAGGTCCAGCCGGCCTCCTGGGAGGCGCTGGGGCTGGCCGCCTCGCTGGGTTCAGCCGCTGCCGTGATCTTCGGCCCCGGCACTGAGGCGCTCGTCCAATCCGCCTTCGAGCATGGCGCAGGGGAGGTGCTGCTGGCCGATGATCCCGCCCTGGCCGATTATCGCGCCGAGCCTTTCGCCTCCACGCTGACCGCCATCATCAGGGCGCAGTCTCCCGACCTGGTGCTTTTCCCCACTACCACGCGCACCCGCGAACTGGCCGGGATGTCGGCCATGGACCTGGACACCGGCGTCCTCGTAGACCTGACCGGACTGGAGGCCGAAGGCGACAGGCTCATCGCCACGCGCCCGATCTATGAAGGCAAGCTCCAGGAGAAGGCCGTCTGTTCGGCCCGGCCGCAGTTCGCCACCCTGCGCGCGCGGGTCTTCCCCAAACCGGCTCCCGAGGCTGGTCGGACCGGCACGCTGACGAAGGTCGAGGCCGTAACAGAAGCCCCGACGACCGTGGAAGGCTACACCGCCTCCGAGAGCACCGTCAACCTGTCCGATGCAGGCGTCATCGTTTCGGGCGGGCGCGGCGTCTCAAACAACCCCGCCCTCACGCCGCCCGCCGGGCTGGATGAAAAGCAGGCCGAGATCTGGCGCGCCCACCAGGGCTTCGCGCTGATCGGCGACCTGGCGCGCATCCTGGACGGCGCGGTGGGCGCCTCGCGCGCGGCCGTGGACGGCGGCTACATCCCCTACTCCCACCAGGTGGGCCAGACCGGCAAGGTGGTCACCCCCGACCTCTACATCGCCTGCGGGATCTCAGGGGCCATCCAGCACCTGGTGGGCATGCGCAACGCCAAACTGGTGGTCGCCATCAACAAGGATGCGGACGCGCCGATTTTCACCCAGGCCCGCTACGGCGTGGTCGGCGACCTGTTCGTCTTCGTCCCGGCCCTCACGGAAGCCTTCCGAAAGAAACTGGGGAAATAACCTGTAGAACAAAAGGGTCGAGGCGTTGCCTCGACCTTTTTGATTCCACCGCGACCCCCGATTAGAGTACTTAAAACGACCTGAAGAATCCAGATCTTTTCTGGATTTAATTCAAATGTCGATATTAAATTAACGCTTACAATTATTGAAATCTCCGGTTGACCATCGACAATCCCCTGAGGCAAACATGGAATCCAGCCAGTCCTCCCCTTCCCCCTGGGCTCCCCGGTTCTTCACTATCTGGACCGGCCAGGCCTTCTCCCTGTTCGGCTCGGCCATCGTCCAGTTCGCCCTGGTCTGGTGGCTCACCCAGAAGACCGGGTCGGCCATTGTCCTGACCACGGCCACGCTGGTGGGCGTGCTGCCCCAGGTCGTGCTGGGACCCTTCGCCGGGGCGCTGGTGGACCGCTGGAACCGCCGCCTCATCATGATCGTGGCCGACGCCTTCATTGCCGCCTTCACCCTGCTCCTGATCTGGCTCTTTGCCACGGGCCGGGTCGCGACCTGGCATATTTACCTCATCATGGCGGTCCGCTCGCTGGGAGGCGCCTTCCACTTCCCCGCCATGGGCGCTTCCACCCCTCTCATGGTCCCGGAAAAACACCTGACACGCATCAATGGCTTCAACCAGACCCTGCAGGGACTGATCGGCATGGTGGCGCCGCCCACCGGCGCACTTCTGATCACGGCCCTGCCCACCCAGCAGGTGCTGATGATCGATGTCGCCACTGCGGCGCTGGCCATCCTGCCGCTGTTCTTCTTCAGCATCCCGCAGCCGGCCCGGCACCCCGAGGAGGCGGGCGCAAAGCCCGGCCTGCTTTCCGACACGGTCGAGGGGCTGCGCTACGTGCGCCGCTGGCCCGGGCTCATGGCCATCATCGGCATGGCCCTGGTCATCAACTTCCTGCTCACGCCCACCGGCTCGCTTGCGCCCCTGCTCATCACACGGCATTTTGTCAGGGGAGCGCTGGAGTTTGGTCTCATCGACTCGGCCTCCGGCCTGGGAGTCATCCTGGGGGGACTGATCCTGGGCGTGTGGGGAGGCTTCAAGAAAAAGGCTGCCACCGCCATGCTCGGCATCATCGGCATCGGCGCCGGCATTGGCCTGGTGGGGTTGGCCCCCTCCAGCGCCTTCTGGATGGCGATGGTTGGGACCGCCCTGGCCGGCATCATGAGCCCGATCGCCAACGGGCCCCTGTTCGCCATCCTGCAATCGATCGTGCGGCCCGATATGCAGGGGCGCGTCATGTCGCTGATCGCCAGCGGCGCCATGGCCATGACCCCCCTGGGACTGCTCATCGCCGGCCCGGTCTCCGAGCTGATCGGCATCCGGTCCTGGTACTGGATCGGCGGGCTGCTGACGGTGCTGATGGGCCTGGCCGGCTACTTCATGCCGGCGGTCATGCACGTGGAGGAGAACCACGAGCCGCCGCCCGCCGCCCTCCAGCCGGTCGTGGATTAATAATAAAACAGGGTCACGTTTCCGTGACCCTGTCGGTTTCGCCTGTTTCTGACTTACGGGAGCGGAACCACGTTGGCGGCCTGCAGGCCCTTGGGGCCTTCTTCGATGGAGAACTCAACCTTCTGCTCGGCCTCCAGCTTGCGGTAGCCATCAGACTGGATGGCGCTGTAATGAACGAAAACGTCCTCGCCATCCTCCCGGCCAATGAAGCCATAGCCCTTGGTCGCATTGAACCACTTCACGGTTCCAACAAAACGTTCGGACATCTTGCAACTCTCCTGCATTGAATGAAATTTGCCCGCTCGCCCTCGCTTGAAGGCGCAACGGGCACGACGCAGGCAAGATTATCATGCCTTAAATTGCATGTCAAGCCCGAATCAAATTCGTTTCCTCAGGGAGGCATATCGCGAGATTAAGTGATACCAGGGGGGCGACCAGCGCGTCTCGAAATGGCCCGCGCGCAGCACCCGCCGCAGGCCGTCGGCATCCTCGAATGGCTCCAACAGCATTACCGAGCGACCCAGCTCGAGAGACGCGTGGGCATCCGACCCGACCGTGACGGCGGCCTGATGCTGCTCCGCGAAGCGGCGGGCGGCCTCGTTGTAGCTCCGGCTCATGCAGCGCGAGTTGAAGACCTCGATGGCATCCACCCCCGGCAGGATCTCCAGCAGGTCGGCTTCCTTCCAGCCGCCTTCCCGCTGCCGGTCAAAGGGATGGGAGACGCTGATGAAGGCTCCCTGCGCTCTCAGGCGGGCGATCGTCTCTGCGGGGGTCAGCCTCGCCGGGATCTCCTCGGTCACGAAGGCCGCCAGGATCTCGCCGCGGTCCGTCATGATCTCCTCGCCCACAATGATCCGTCCGGGGTCCAGGGCTTGGGCGGCCAGCGCCCCGCGGGTGGAGTTGTGGTCCGTCACGATGACGCGGTCCAGGTGCTTGCGGCGCGCCGCGGCCACCAGCGCTTCCGGGCGGGTCAGCGAGTCCTTGGAGGCGTTGGTATGGCAGTGGAATTCGACCCGCAGCAGGTCCATGCAGCGATTGTACCCGTTCTCGGTTGGCGCTCCACCCAATTCTGTTATAAAATCTGACCAGAATGGACGAACCCCGATTCTATCAGCGCCCGGGCTTCTATATCGTTTCGCGGTTGGTGGTTGTCCTCATCCTGTATGCCTACGCGCTGTTCGGCGAATGGAGGGCCGGTGAGCTGACGCCGATCGGGATCGTGATCGATCTCGTCATTTTCGGCTTCCTGGTGCTCGTCTGGCTGGCCTTCTTTGCCCAGTTTGTCCTCCCCGTCCAGACCTTCGATGAGCGCGCCGGGATCTTCCTGCGCCTGCTGGGCTACCTGAGCGGCCTGCGCGGGCCGGCCATCTTCGTCAAGAACGGGCAGGCCGTGGCGCGCATCGGCGAGAGCATGCGCAGCGGACCGGGCGTCCTGTGGCTGGATTCGGCCAGCGGCGCGGTCACACACATCAACGTGGCCTTCAAGAACACCTTCGGCCCCGGCGTCCACTTCACCGGCTGGGGCGAAAAGATCGGCGAGACCGTGGACCTGCACCCGCAGGTGCAGAAGATCGGCCCCCTGCCCGAGGACCATCCCTTCGAGCCCCAGGGAAACACCCCCGATGACATCCATTCCGAGGTGCAGAAGCGCCGCACGCGGGTCAGCGCCCTCACCCGCGACGGCATCGAGGTCCTTCCCAATATCTCGGTGGTCTTCAAGATCGATGCAGAGCCGGTGCGCGGCGATGCCCCCGGCTCGCATTTCGGCTTTGACGAGGAGGCTGTCAAGCGGGCGGTCATCAACCAGGCCGTCAACCCCACCGCCGAAGCCAACACCCTCGAGGCCAAGATGGCCTGGAACGAGCTGCCCGCCGACCTGGCCGCGGACCTGTGGCGCGAGTACCTGAGCAAGTTCACTCTCTCGCAGCTCTTCACCGATAACCTTGTCCTGCCGGCCTCCATGCCCGCGCCTTCCCAGCCTCTGCTCGGCGCGGATTCCAGCGCCATCCATTCCCCCACCTACTTCACACAGCAGAATTTCCTGGCCGCGGCGCTGACGGGCATGCTGCATGAGTTGGGGCGCATCTTCGGACGCTGGGCTGACCACCTGGAACGGAACATCGTCCCGCCCTCCCCCGCCCCGCCCATCCCGCAGCCCATCCAGTCTCCGGAACTGGGCCGCAAGACTGCCCTCCAGCTCATCAACCACATGATCAAGCAGCGCCTGACCAGCCCGGTGGTGGCCCAGTTGGATCCCAACGGGCAGCGCCTGGCAGGCTGGCAGGACAGCCGCGAGTACAAGGCTCTCAAGGAGCGCGGCATCCGCGTCATCAGCGTCAATGTGAGCAGCCTGCGCTTTCAGCCCCAGGTGGAAGACCAGCTTGTCAGCAACTGGAGCTCCAACTGGCTCCAGAACGCGCGGGCCGAGCGCGAGCGCATCGAGACCGCCCGCAGCTTCGCCTCCCTGAGCGGGCAGGAACGCGCCATCCTCGAACACGCCGTGGAAATGGCCGGTGAACTGCGACAGCAAAAGCAGCAGGATTCCGGCCTGCGGCAGGTGGTGCGCGCCCTGCTGGCGCGCTCGCGCCTGCTCCTGATCCGCAGCGACCGCATGCACCGCCGCGCCGCCAACGAGCTGCAGGAGCTGGAAGAGGTCATGCAGTGGGTGGAGAGCGACCAGACATGACCGCCCAGCCTCCCCCCGAAGGGCGCACCCCCCTGCAGTACGAGGCCTCGGTCCTCGCGCAGAACGTCCGCCGGGTGCGCGACCACTTCCTTAACCAGACCTTCGACCTGACGCTGGAAGGCGCGCAGGGGCGCAAGCGCACCCTTATCATCCTGTTCCTCGGTGCGGGTTTCCTGATCGCTCTCTTCACCCATCCCATTGGGGATTGGATCCTGGGGCTTCGCAACTTGTTCATCTGGTCGCTCAACCCCCTCGTCCGGCAGTCCTTCACCACCAACCCGGTCTCCGACCTGATCGTGCTGGCGGTGGGCTCGGTGAGCAACCTGTTCCGCTTCTTCGCCATCCTGGTCTTCCCCTACTGGGTCGCGGTGCATGCCGCCTCCCTGTACCTGGCCGACATCTTCGAGAAGCCGGCCTGGATCGCCCGCAATTTCATCGGGCAGGTGGCGCTGGGCGGCGCAGGCGAGACCATTTCCATTGAGAACGGCGAGTTCCTGGACAAGGAGATCTCGCGCATCTATGCCATCGGCGGCCCCGGCTACGTCAGTGTGGACCGCAATTCCGCGGCGCTCTTCGAGAAGCCCGACGGGCGCCCGCATGTGATCGGCCCGACCATCTACGGTCCCGTGCGCCTGGACGGCTTTGAGCGCTTCCGCAGCGTGATCGACCTGCGTGACCAGCACATCGAGATGCGCGACCAGGCCAACCGCGAGATCACCAGCCGCAGCCTGGACGGCGTCCCCGTCAGCGCCATCGACGTGTCTCTGCGCTTCGGCGTCTGGCGCGGCGCGGAGAAGCCCCGCACGCTGCTGGAGCCCAACCCCTTCAAGGACGACCTGGTGATCCAGGACCTGGTCTATAACCAGGTGCTGCTGGTGCAAAAGCTTCCCAAGCCCAAGGACACCCCTCCCGATATCCCCTCCCCGGTCGGCGAGTCAGCCTCCGGGCTGATCCGCAGCGAACTGGCCCGCTTCATGAGCGAGCGCCGCCTGAGCGAGTTCCTCGCCAGCTACGGCATGGTGGAGGTGCAGGCCGCCCAGGAGCAGACCCGCTCCATCCTGGAGAAGACCCAGAAGGTCTTCCCGCCGGGCGAGCCTGCCCCGGAGATCAATGCACCCAGCACCCCGCCCAACTTCACCCCCCGCTCCGACATCTCGGCGCGCTTCAACGAGGGCTTCAGCGCGGAGGCCAACCGCCGCGGCCTGCAGCTCGACTGGATCGGCGTGGGCACCTGGAAGACCCCGGCCACCATCATCCCCGAGCATCACCTGGAGGCCTGGAAGCTCAGCCTGGAGAACAACGGGCGCGGCAGCGAGACTGCCCTCCAGGCGGTTGAGCACGACGCCCGGCAGTACAAGACCATCCAGATCGTCCAGAACGCGCCCCTGGCCCGCCACCATGAGAACCTCTCCACCCCGGCCATGAAGCACAAGGAGGGCGTCAAGCGCCTGCTGGTGAGCTACCTGGAGCAGCTCACCGAGGCGCGTGAGCTGATGCAGCGCAAGGAGAACGAAAGCCTGCAGGAGCCGCTCGACCAGATCGAGGACGCCATCGACTACATCACCGACCTCTTGGAATGGAAAACCTATCATTCCGCCGGGCGCGAGCCGGGCCAGGAATCCAACCTTTTCCTCTAACCCCATGGAACTCATTCACTTCTCCTCCGAGATCAGCCGCGCCCGCAAGCTCTCCCTCCCCGTGGTGGCGCTGGAATCGACCGTCATCACCCACGGCCTGCCGCACCCGCAGAACCTCTCGCTGGCGCGCGACATGGAGGCCGCCGTCCGCGAGGAGGGCGCCACGCCTGCCACCATCGCCATTCTCAGCGGCAAGATCCGCGCCGGCCTCTCGGAGAACGAGATCGAGGACCTGTCGCGGACGAAGACGGCCATCAAGGTCAGCCGCCGGGATATCGCCGCGGCGGTCCTGCGCAAGCTGGACGGGGGCACCACCGTGGCTGGCACCATGCACATCGCCCATCAGGCCGGCATCCCCGTCTTCGCCACCGGCGGGATCGGCGGGGTCCACCGCGAGTCGCGCTTTGATGTCTCCACCGACCTGCAGGCCCTGGCCGACACGCCCATGATCGTAGTCTGCGCGGGCGCCAAAGCCATCCTGGACCTGCCCGCCACGCTGGAATACCTGGAGACCCTGGGCGTCCCGGTGGCCGGCTACCAGACTGCAGAGTTCCCGGCCTTCTACTCGCGTGAGAGCGGGCTGAAGGTCTCGCTGCGGGTCGATTCGCCTGAGGAGATCGTGGAGTTCGCGCAGGCCCATTGGAGCGCGGGGCTGAGGAGCGCGGTGCTGGTCTGCAACCCGGTCCCGGTTGCCAGCGCCATCCCCCACAAGGAGATGGAGCCGCTCATTGCCGAGGCCTCCAGGGAGGCCGTGCGCCAGAAGAAGGGCGGCCAGGAGCTGACCCCCTTCCTGCTCGACCGCCTGCGTGTGATGACCGAGGGGCGCTCGCTGGTCGCCAACCTGTCGCTGCTGTTGAATAACGCGCACCTCGCTGCGCGCATCGCGCAGGTGCTCTCGTCGCGCCAGCATCTGCGGCAGAT
>CAZSPX010000093.1:0-10463 GCA_964608885.1 uncultured Anaerolineaceae bacterium
CGATGTGCCCGGCACAGATTACTGCATCGGCTTCAGCACCTGCGTCACCCGCACGATCGCGCTGGCCAACAGCCTGCGCACCATTGCCGGATCCCATGAACGATTCCTCATCCTGGAGGTCTTTGGCCGTTACGCAGGGTTCACTGCCATGCTGCCGACCATGGCCGGAGCTGCCAACCGGTGCGTGATCCCGGAATACCGGTTCGATATCGAACACCTGACCGATCTGATGAGCAAGGACCGGATGCAGAACCCCAGCCGGTATTCGGTCCTGCTGGTGTCCGAAGGGGCCATGTTCGAGGGCGGGGAGATGGTCTTCGAGAAGATGGAGACTGATGCATACGGCCATTCCAAGCTGGGCGGGATCGGAGACTTGATCTCGGCGGCCATGCGCGGGATCTCGCCCAAATACAATAACGGGCGTACCGTGGAAGCAGTGAACCAAAAATTGGGATATATGGTGCGGGGCGGGGACCCGGATGCCATCGATTCGGTTGTGCCGATGGCCTTTGGGAACCTGGCACTCGACCTGATCCTCAAGGGGATCCACGGACGGCTGGTCGTACTCAAGAACGGGCGGTACGACAATGTCCCATTGGATGTGGTCACCTCGACCAAGAAGCTGGTGAACGTGAACCAGTTCTATGACATGGAACGCTACCGGCCGAAGTATGAGAATTTCGAACTGAAGCCTCTCTTCATTATGACCAGCGAGCTATAAACCTTGAAAGAATCAAGAAAACCCGCCGGAGAGGCGGGTTTTCTTGATGAGGTTCCTACTTGGATCTGGTCCGGGCGCGCTTGGAAAGCTCCTGGATCAACGGACGCAGGCTGGAGGGCGCGTTGGCATCATTGACGCGGATCGTGTGTTCGGCGCTCTCAGTCTCCACAGTGATGCGGTAACTGAAGGAATCGCGCATGGGACGCGGAGCAAGGTCCTGATCTAACTCCAGGAAGTGGGCTTCCTGCAGGAGGTTCCTAAGAACACTGGCCTGCTCGGGGGGCAGCTCGCCGAGGTCGAGGGTAAGATTCACCGTCCGGCCCATAAAGCCGCCGCTCTGTTCAAAGACGATGCGCATCAGCGCTCCTCCTGTTTCGGGGCCAGCAGGCCGAGGGCACGCAAGGTGCCGGTCAGGCAGCCGTCACCGCCGGGGGTGGGAGCGGGAACTCCGGCTGTAAGCCCGACCTCGGCCCAGCCCTTTTGGACGGCCTGCTGCTCAAGGCTGCCGCTGCCGTAAAGCTCGGCGGCGGCCAGGAACGTCAGGTTGGCGGCATCCGCGAAATTGGAATCGGAGGCCAGCTTCTGGGTCAGGGCGCGATACCAGATGGCGCCGGCTTTCTCCCAGGCATTCCCGCCGATCTCGAGGGATACCACATAGAAGGCGTGGTTGGGGATGCCGGAATTAATATGCACCCCGCCGTTGTCGTTGAGCGTGTTGACATAATCCTTCATGTGGGCGGGCTGCGGGTCCTTGCCGAGAACAGGATCATTGTAGGCGGTCCCGGGGGCCTTCATGGAGCGGATCCCCACGCCGTTCACATTGGAGGTGAACAGTCCCTCGCCGATGATCCAGTCCGCGTCCGCGGCAGCCTGGTGCAGGCTGTACTGCTTCACCAGCGAACCAAACACATCCGAGAACGATTCGTTCAATGCGCCGGACTGGGCCAGGTAGCGCAGGTTGGCCTCATACTGGGTCACACCGTGGGTCAGTTCATGGCCGATCACATCGATGGCGATGGTGAAGCGGTTGAAAAGGCGATCAGAGGGGGGCTGGTCCTCATCACCGTCACCGTACACCATCTGTTTGCCATCCCAAAATGCATTGTCGTAGCCTTTCTGGTAATGCACCGTGGAATCAAGCTTTAATCCGTTCCCATCGATCGAATCGCGGCCATAGACAGCCTGATAGATGTCGTAGGTCGCGCCGCTGCCGTCATAGGCTTCATTTACGGCCGGATCCGCGGTGGCGGGATCCCCTTCGCCGCGCACTTTCGTCCCGGGAAGGGTTGAGCCATTTTTTGCATCGTAGATGGTGCGCTGCTTCCCGGCGGAAACAGCGCCAGTCATGGCCCCCATGGCTCCCAGGGCGGCGCGCGCCTTGCGATCGGCCATCACATTTCGATGGCTGCGCAGCCGTTCGGAGGTGGCGATGGTCTCCAGGGCGAAGCTGCGCTGCGCTGAGGTGCCATTGCGTATGATCTCGTCCAGCATGTGGGGGGGAAGGATACACAGAACAGAATCAATGCCGTGCATAAACTCTCTCCTTTTCACTAAAGCGTCCGGTAGCACCAGTATACGCCGGGGAGGTATCCTTTACAATCCCGAAAATCGATCCAGGCTCGGGATTTTCCCTTGAATGGCAATTCTTGCATCGCTGCCTGGATTATCCTATACTGGAGGCTGAATCCAGACCATTCTCCGGAGGTTTTATGCAGACCATCGTGGCTTATCTATTGATCTTGATCGGCGTCGGGATGGAGATCATCTCGGTGCTGGTGTGGCTCGGCGTGCTCAAGCCCGCCGGCGAGACAAAAGCGCTCCGTTCAGTGTCACTCTGGGATGTGCTTCTGGAACTGCTCCGGCGGGCGCCCTGGCCAGCGGCGGTGGGGCTGCTTATGATCTATGCCGGACTTAAGCTGCTCGGAGTGGCGCTTCCGTTCTGAAATTCAAGAAAGACGGATGATCACGATCAAGGGGCCGCCGGTTTCCCTTAGATGTGATAGACCCTTGCGATCAATTCGAGAACCAGCGCAAGGATAAGGAATCCCGCGGCGATCCGGAATTCCCGAAGGTCGGCTATCCATTCAGGCCGCGCATAGGCTTTCCCGGGTGAGGCACGATCATAAACCACCTCCACCAGGGTCCCGGCTTCATACCGGCGGAATGTGAACATGCTGCTGGCGGCAACCTCCAGGACCATTTCGGTTCCAGACGGGGTCACGTAGCTGACCGCCGTCCGGGTGACATTTCCGAAACCAGCTGTCCAAAGCCATCCGAGGCTGCTTCGAACGATGGTCACATTGCCGGGGGTGGACCCAGGATTCCGGTTGATACCGCGCATATACAAGAGCCTGCGAACTGCAGGAATTCCAAGCACCAGGGATGCGATGAAAAACAGGAGGGCAAAGGCGTGGGTCATGAATTCCTTGAGAGCTGGTGCGTTATTCTGAGCGGGACTCCTGCCAGCCGATCAGGGCCTGGAGCGGGACTGCAGGAGTCGCTTCGCCCTGGCGGCCTGTATTCCATGTGATGATGAGGTCGCGGCGGGCACGCGTAATGCCTACATACAGCAGGCGCAAGCGCTCCCTTACATAGTCCAGGCGGGCGTGGAGGGTGGCCTGACCTTCTTCGTACCAGCCATACGGGCCATCCGAAACCAGGGCGTCCAATTGTGCCAGAGCCTCCGCCTCAAGGTTCATGCCCCCACGGACGAACCAGCGCTCAGAAATGTAGCGATCAGCGGGCTGGAAAGACGGAAAATCGTAGTTGTTGACCGACAGGAGATATACCCGATCCCATTCCAGTCCCTTGGCCTTGTGCATGGTGGTAACCACCACACGGCCGCGGTGACGGTCGGGGTCGAAACCTGAATCCTCGACAGAAAACCCGATAAAGCGGCGCTCGTTGCGCGCGATCACTGCCAGCTCCGCGGTCAGCTCAGGCAGGCGGTATTCGGGATGATCCAGTGAGGCCCGGCGCAGGACAGAAGCGAGTTTTTGTGCCAGGGCCAGGTCTGCGACGCTGGTGAAGATATCCTGTGCCAGCGTCAGGAGGAGCTGGTCGATGGGCAGGGTGACCGCCTCCAGCCAGCGGCGAATATGTTCGCGGAAGGCAGCCAGCTCCTCGATCACTTCTTGCGGGGCTTCCAGGCCGGCCAACCAGTCGTTTTCCGGGTCAGGCGCGATGAAGGACTCGACCATGCTCACACGGCGGAGCAGGCCGCTGGCGGTGGAGAGTAGCTTCTTGTGCCCCGACTCTTCAGGCACAGCCTCCGTTTCTGCCTCGATCTCGGTTTCGTCCTGCGAGGAGGCGGCTGCCAGGGCTTCGTGAGCCGGGGAAATGACAGCCGGGTTTTCACCCACCTGGGGAGCGGATGAGTCCTCCCGCCAATCGCGCCGCCAGACCTGGTAGGCTTTGGAAAGCTTGGATGCGGATTGAGGATCCGCGAGATAGCCAATGAGGATGCCCAGCGATCCTGCAGCTGCACGGGTATTGGAAGTGCTGGCGAGAAATTCCAGGTAATCGATGCCGCGGGCCTTGAGGGCGTTGATCACATCCACACCGCGCAGGTTGCGCGGCACAAGCACCGCCACGGTGGAGTCGGGGTGAGCGGGCAGCCAGCGCGCCAGCGAAGCGGTCACGGCACTTACTTCCTCATCGGGCGTCATCCGTTTGGCGACCAGGTGGATGGCGCCGGGGTCCTCGGGAGGATTGGGCTGGGGATCTCCCGGTGGGACGGGCCGGATGTAGGGCAGGCTCAACGCGGAGCGCACCTCGGGGACGGGATGGCTGGAATTGACCCAATCCACCAGGTGATTGGCAAGGTCAAGAATGGCTGGCTGGGAGCGACCGGATTCGGGCATATCCACGTTGGGATTCTCACGGATAAAAGCGCGCAACAGCTCGGGCGAGGCGGTGGTGAACGTCTCAAAAATGGCCTGATTGGGGTCGCCAACGCGCACCCAGTTCCCGCCGGGACCGGAAAGCAGCTCAAGGATGTTCTGCTGAAGACGGCTCGAATCCTGGGCTTCGTCTTCGAGGATGAAGGGGAACCGGCTGCGCAAGCGCTGCAGGTATTCCGGATCGAGCTCCAGCAGGTCCAGGGCCAGCCGGATCAGGTCATCAAAATCCACAGCGGCCCGATATGCGAGGGCGCGCTGGTAATCGGCGTAGATGGCCAGTCCCATCTCGGCCAGAGGCAACGGGCTGGGGGCGCGGTCAAGGAGCAGGCGGAGCTTGTCGGGGGTGAGACGACGGTCTTTGGCGGAGCGGATGAAGGCCAGGGCGGTACTGGAGATGAGCTCGGGGAGCGGCTGCCGGCGAACCCAATCGCGGCGGGAGTCCTCCAACTGGGGGTCAAGGAAATCGTCCAATTGAGACGCATTGGCGGCCAACCAGGCATTGGCGGCTTCACGGCGGATGAAGTCGGCCTCCCGATCGTCGATGATCCCAAACTGATTCTCCAGGCCCACACGATCCGGTTTTTCACGAACAATGTCGTGGGCCAGTCCATGCAGGGTGCGAACGCGATATTTATATAGTGCGTGCAGCGGGTTCTCGAAGAAACGCTTGATGCGGAGCTGAAAATTATCGACCGCGGAGTTCACCAGGGTTACGATCAGGACCTCCTGCCCATCGCCAAGCTGGCCACGCTGGATGATATCGGCGGCGAGTTTGGAAAGGATCTGCGTCTTGCCCGCCCCGGGGACCGCGGCGATTCCAAGATGGCCGCTGCGGTAGCGCAGGATGCGGGACTGGGAGGGACGAGGGATAAAAATACCGGCTGCCATAGATGAATCCTAGGGGATCAAGGCGTCTGAAGCTGGGCGATCCGGGCCGGCTGGTGAAGGTCCAGTCACCCGCCACTGCCAGATGAGCAGTCCGATAATGAGGGCGGAATTCAGGATCGCGGCAAACTGGACCACGCGATGGGCCAGGTCAGGATGCATCCCCGACAGGAAGACAAAATAAACCAGCCCGGAGATGAACTGATACCCCAGAGCGGGTAACCAGGTGCCCGGCCAGAAGAAGGCCAGGATGTACGAAAGGGCATCCGCCGGATAAAAGTAGCGGTCATGCATCTTGGGAAGGAAAAAGGGGACCAGCGTGACCGAGACCAGCCCGCAGAGCAGCAGGATGCGGGGCGGGAAATCCTTGATCCGCGCCCGGAAGACTCCCACCCAGAGAAGACAGATCAATGCAGCGAGGATGATCCCACCGATGACCGCAGGGAGGTATGCCTCGTTGGGGAAGAAAGCGTACGGATTGGGTGCGTTCTTGGAGAGCTCCTGGAAATCCCCGGCCTGCCCCAGGTAAATGGTAAAAAGATCCGCAAGCGGGCGGCCAGCAAGGGCAGCCGGCAGGACCATAACCAGGTATACGCCCGGGATCATCAGGAGCCAGCCCCAGGAAAGCTTCCGGCTCAGGATGAGCAGCAGGACAAGAGGCGCCAGGAAGACCGCCTGCGCTTTGAAGGAGAAGGAGATGCCCAGGGCGAGCATGGCTGGCAGGGGCTGTGATCGCATGAGGAAATAGATCGATGCAAGTAGGAAGAAGACATAAATGGCATCGGCCTGGCCCCACCAGCCGCTGTTGAGGAGCAGGGTGGGGAGGAGGAGAAAACCCGCCGCGGCGAGAAGGGCGGTGGAACGGGGTCGTACCAGGCGGACGATCCGATAAACCACGAGGGCGTTAAGCAGGTCGAACAGTATCGAGATCAGCTTGATGGCGGTCACTTTTGGCAGGAAAGCACCCGTCTGTGCGGCAAGCCAGAGCAGGTAGAGATAAGGGGGCGTGTAGTTCGAGAAGGGTTCACGCAGTGCAGGAAATCCATGGGCGGCGAGTGAATCGTACCAGCCCAATAGATAGATCTTCATATCCAACGATACCAGGCCCAGCCCGAGTAGGCGAAGCGCGATCCCCAGGACCACCAGGAGGGAGGCTGTGATGAAGGATTTTGAGACGAGCATATCCGTCTTCATGGGATCATCCGGGCAGGGGCGGGTTAAGCAGGCGCTGGAGCACCCTGAGAAGCTCGCCGCGCTGCTCAAAGCCGGCCTCTCCCAGCTCTGAAAGGCAGAGGTATACGTGGTCCCGGCAGCGGTGGAGCAGGCCGGTGACAAGCCGGTTCATGGCTTCATGCGAGACCTCAACTTCGTCGGCATCGCTCCACACGCGTCCGGGAGGCCATTCACGCGAGAGCACGTAGGGATGAGTAACCGGCTGTGCAAGACGTTCGTACCACTGTGATGAACCCGCGTCCAGCCAGAACTGGACGGAAACAGGGCGGTTCATCATGAGGAAGGTGTAGGCGGGAGCGACCAGAACGGCGTCTTTGGTCCCGGACTGCCAGCCTTCAAGATATTGGGCAGCCAGGACACCTTCCTGAAGCAGGGCCAGGAACTCCGTTCCCACGGCGCGGATGTCAGTCAGTGTAGACCCCGTGACCTGTCGAAAGCCCCGGGCTGATTCCACAAGACTGGATGCGACGCGGATCGAATCCAAACGGTCATGAAAACGGAAGCCGGGCTGGGACAGCACCTCGCCAAAGATCTTGCGGAGAAAATGGTCCAGGAACAGCTGCTCGCCTTCGCGATAAGCAAGCAGCCACTCTCGGAGCGCGGCATAGCGCAGCCCCACCGAGAAGGTGATCCGCTCCTGGATATCCGGTTTGATACCCTCGAACGGCGCCAGGGAAAGGTCGCGGGCATGGTAAACGATATCAGCCAGCAGCTGGGCACGCACCACGTCCAGGCCTTCCAGCGATTCCATCAGGGCGTAGGCGACATCAAATTTGAGAGGATGAACATCCCAGCCGGGATGGGCAAGGACGGCTAGGGTGAGCAGGGCATGGGTGGCAGGCTCGTCCTTCAGCGAGCGCGAAGGGCGGTGCGTGCGCCAGGGGACTCCCAGCACGCCCAACCGGTTGATGAGGGAGAAGCGCAGTGCGTCAGAAAGATACGGCCCCAGAATCACGATCTCGGCAGGGGGCACACCCGCCGCCACCCGGGCCTGCACCTCGCCAGCCACTCCGTCCAACAGCTCGGGATAAAAGTGGGATTGGATGACCGAGAGCGCCTCCGTTTGCAGGGGTTCGGATGGGACAGGCGCGGGAGGAGAGATGGCGGCAGATAAACCGGCGCTGAGGTTTTCAATGGAGGGGGACATGACCAGCGAATCGGTCAGAATGATATGCCGGTCGCACAGGTCGCCTAATTCCCAGCCAGTGGCAGGATCGGCGCCCAGGAAAATCCGAAAGCCGCCGCCTTCATCATAGATGAGCAGGGCAGATTGAAGATCAGCCAGCCAGTCGCGCACCAGGTCATGGGCGCGCGGGGCATCCTCCTCCAGGTTGTCATACACCAGGTGCCGGTAGGTGCGGGTGAGGTAGGCGCGGCCCATCTCGTGCGGCCAGAGGATGTCTGCGAAGATCTCCAGCTGAAGCGAAAAGTCCAACAGGTTGTTCTCAAGACAGTACTGCCGGAAACGGTTGACACAGTCCTGCACATTGGCATAGACATTCCGTTGGGCAGGATCGCCCAGCCAGGCCGCATCCAGGCGGGAAGCGATCTCGGTGTAAGGGAACCCGATCAGTGCGGCTTTGTTCAGGTTGTCCAGGAGCTGCTGGTAGAGTCGGTTGCGATCGATGGTGATGGATTCGAAATAGCCCTGATCAAGCAGCGGGCGCACGATGTGGGACATGTAATACTGGGCTGTTTCGAGCGTGAGAAAGATGGGCGGCTGATCCGGATGCGCAAAGCCGGCCGGTTCCCCTGCAAGGGGCCAGAACAGCTCGGTCATACGACGGGCCAGACCGCCGAGGGTGGCAGAGGTGACCACACCGCCCGCAAAGGGGTCACGCTCGAGGCTGGCGGTGTATGGCTCCTGCAGGAAGCGCTGGGGGGTCATCAGGAGGATGGAATCTGCGGGGACGCCTTGCTCCAGCAAGAAGCGCAGGCGCTCCACCGCCGAGGTGGTCTTTCCGGTTCCCGCCGGCCCAGAGAGAAAGGTGCTGCCCTGGAGCGGCAGGTGTACGATCTCGTTCTGGTGAGGGGTCAGTTCCATTTTTCCATGCCATCAATAAAAACGTGGAAGGGTTACGGTTGTTCCCCGGAAAGCCGGCGGGCAAAGAATTTCGAAACGCGCTCCCAGGCGTCCTTTGAGGCCTCGGGTTTGTAGACGCTGGGATCAGAATCGCGGAAAAAAGCATGGCCTGAATTGGGATAGACGATGACCTCATGCTCGATCCCGATCCGGGTCAGGAGACTGTCGAATTCCTGCACGGTCCCGGCCGGGATCGAGACATCCTGATCCCCAAAAAGCCCCAGGACCGCCGGGGCCTTGAGGGCTCCTATGCGGTCAAAGAGCTGCTGCATGCCGCCGCCATAAAAGGTCACAACCGCATCGAGAGGGCGGGTCAGCCCGAGGGTCAGCGACATACGGCCCCCAAAACAGAAGCCGACCGAACCGACCCTGCCAGTGCAATCCGAATCGGCCTTCAAGGCATCGAAGACCTTCTCCAGTTTGCCGGGGGCATCCATTTCATATTTCTGCTTCAGAACGGAAGCCTTGTCTGAATCTCCCAGGGGGGCCAGTTCGCCCTGATACAGGTCCGGGGACAGAGCGAGATACCCGATGCCTGCAAAACGGTCAGCAATGGAGCAGATTTGTTCGTCGAGCCCCCACCATTCCTGGATGACGAGCAGTCCCGGCCAGGGCCCCAGACCTTCGGGACGGGCCATATAAACGGAAACCGAATCGATCTTGATCATGGTGCCCATGCGGTTCTCTCCTTGACTGAAAGACGGAACTATATGATTGTATTACAGAGTGGAGACATTTCCAATTGAGAGCCGCCGGCTCTGGATGGGAAAGCCGGGGGAAGGTCACTGCTGCCAGCTTTCAGGTTGACACATTCCGGCCCTGCATGTATAATACCGACCGCTTCTGCCCCGGCAGTTGGTTTGCTGGGGCGGGCGCTTGTATAACCCAGCTTCCCCGATCGCAGGCGCAGGTGTTCCCCTGGATATCCCCAAGGGCAGGCGCGAAACCCGCAGGCAAACGGCGAAGTGAATGACTGGAGAGTCAAAAAAAATGCGATACGCGATCATTGAAAGCGGCGGCAAGCAGTACCGGGCCGTCGAAGGCGGCACCCTGGATGTGGACCGCCTGTCGGTAGAACCGGGTAAGAAGCTTGACCTTGAGAACATCCTGCTCCTGGCAGACGGGGATGATGTCATGGTCGGGACCCCGGTGGTGAGCGGGATCCAGGTGAAGGCAACCGTGCTCGCTCACGTTAAAGGCCCCAAGGTTATTTCCTTCAAATACCGGCCCAAGAAGCGCATCCGAGTCAAGGGCGGCCACCGCCACCAGTACACCCGGCTGATGGTTGACTTCATCGGACGGCCCGATGAGGAGCGCAAGCCCTCGAAGGCCTCCAAGCCGGTCGAGAAAAAAGAGGCTGCGGCAGAAGAGGCTCCCGAACCGAAGGCTAAGAAGGCCGTCAAGACGACTGCCAAGAGCGCGACCAAGCCCGCAGCCAAGAAGACCACCAAGCCGGCGTCTCCTGCCAAGAAGACGACGACCAAGAAGACCACGAAGTAATCCGAGGTAGAAATGGCACACAAAAAAGGCGGCGGTTCCAGCCGCAACGGACGCGACAGCAATTCCCAGCGTTTGGGCGTAAAACGCTATGCCGGACAATTCGTCCTGGCGGGTAATATCCTCGTGCGCCAGCGCGGCA